>JAYZAS010000025.1 GCA_036339585.1 Pseudomonadota bacterium | reverse complement strand
TTATTGGCTCCGCGGTCAGGACTCGAACCTGTGACAAGGCGCGTGACCTCTTGCTGACGGTTGGCTATGATCTTTTCTACTCCGCCGTCGCAGTTGAATCCCATGCAGAGATAAAACCTTCACTCTTTACTAATGTCCGTTGCATGACCCGTTTTTGCGTCGGGTCTATAGCTGAGCGCTTGTGCAGCAGTTGCTGATTATCCCACATAACCAAATCACCCACCTTCCAATCGGTATGCGTCCAAGTGAATTTGTCTTGAGCGACATGTGCCCAGATGCGGTCTTGAAGGTCTTCACTTTCGGCATCGGAGAGCTCGACAATATAGGCCGAGGGAAACCCGTGGCGACGGCTGAGATAAATAGAGCGTTTGCCGGTGATTGGATGGATACGCACCAGTGGGTGCACAGGCCCGTCCACTTCTTCACGACAGGTAGGTTCAACGCCATTATAGATAGCCCGCAACTGCCCAACCGTACTGTGGCTATTATCGTGACACATATGTAGCCCTTCAATTTCTAGCTTGAGTGACTCGGTCATACTTTCATAAGCTGCTACCGTATCGAGAAAGGACGTGTGCCCGCCCCCGTCTATCGGAACCTCAACCGCATTCAATAAACTACCCATCGGTGGGTCCTGCATATAGGAATTATCCGTGTGCCATCCTATTTCGAGACTACCCGAGCCTTTTGTTCTAAGTACAGGCTCGCCGTTTTCATCTAAATTGGAAATGTAGCTGATGCCGGGGAAATCAGAAATACGTGCTGTCCCTTCTTTCCAACCCGCTTTCAAGTTCATCGCCCGAGAACCTGTTTCTTGAACGCCGCCGAGCACCTCAGCCGCCTGATAAAGCAAACTCTTATCGAGAAATTGATTCCGCAATAGTAGAACTTTGTGCTGAGCCCAAACTTCGTTAACCCGAACTGCCACCTCTTTTGGAACCTTTTGAGCAAAATCTAGGCCACGCACCTCAGCGCCAACAGCTGCGCCAGTCGGGACAACTTCAATATCATCGAGTGTATTAACCATATATCTTCTACTCCGCCGCAATAGCGGCTTCATTTATTTCATAATTTCAAAAACAGACATTGGCGGCTCCTCATCAACACACATCTAGTATATATATCTCTTCTGTTTTGAGTCGATCTCGTTCCGGCTTTACAAAGTGTATTGGTTTCCCCAAACATAAGATCGCTGGGAATTACCTCAATTGAATGCTATAACAGCCTCCTACTGCGTTGCATCGTTATTGCCCCATGCTGAGATCACAGGATCGCCCTTGATAAGCGTTCGATGCAATATTCTTTTTTGATTTGGGTTAACCGCGGTTCGGCGATGCATCACCGAACGATTATCCCACTGTAAAATGTCTTTGGGCCGCCATTGGTGGACCCAAACATATTTGTCTTGAGTCGCGTGCGCCCAAAGCTTGTCCATCAGCGCTTCGCCTTCATCATTGCGCATTTCAACGATATAGGTTGATGGGTAATCCCAACGACGGCCTAAAAACAAAGCACGCTTGCCAGTCAACGGATGAATGCGAACTATAGGATGGATAGGCCCGTCAATATCATCTTGGCTTTTTGGCATAGTTTGATGAGGATGCACACGGTTAGCAGTGGTGCGTGATCCATCATGCATCATGTGCTTACCTTCAATGGCTTCTTTTAGATCATCCGGTAATTCTTCGTAAGCGCGGTACTGGTTGCAAAACATCGTATTGCCGGTGTTGTCATCGGGAATAATTTCAGCCCACAGAAGTGTGCCCGTGGGCGGCACCTCCACATAGGTGTTATCCGAATGCCAGCGAATTTCATGGCTGCCGATACCACGATTATGCTGAGTTGGGTTGCCTTCATCATCAAGATTGGACACATAGTTGATTCGCATATCGGTCGAGCTACCCTTGCCTGCGTCCTTAATGCCGGCTTGCCTCCGCGCTTGCCGCGCACCCGCCGGCTGGTGTCCGCCAAAATAACCTGAAAGCGTCACAATGTTCTCGTCCTCCAGATCTTGGTCGCGATAGAGAAGCACCAAATGCTCAGCCCATGCATTGGTTAATTTTTCAACTACACCCGCGGACAACGTTTGAGACAAATCGATACCACGTATCTCAGCACCAACTGCCTTACCGGTAGGTATAATTTCAATATTCTCGACTGAATTAGCGATCACTGATTTCTCCTATTCGGCAGCGGCTACGTTATCCCATGCTGAAACAACTGGGTCGCCTTTGATCAAAGCCCGGTGCATGATCCGAGGCGATGAAGGGTTAACGGCTGTTCGCCGATGCATAACCGCCCGGTTATCCCACATGATGAGATCGCCCGGGGTCCAATTTTGCACCCATACATATTTCTCTTGGGTTGCATGCGCCCATAGGCGATCCATCAGCTCTTCACCTTCATCGCCAGGCATTTCCACAATATAAGTCGACGGATAATCCCAACGACGGCCTAGAAATAGCGCCCGCTTACCGGTCGGCGGGTGAATGCGGACCATTGGATGGACCGGCCCTTTGATATCCGCCTGCGTTTTCGGTGCTTTCCCGCCCACCTGCACCATGTTAGCCGTGTTCCTAGATCCATCATGGATCATATGTTTGCCTTCGATAATCTCTTTCAAACTAACAGGCAGCTCTTCATAAGCTAAAATTTGATTGCAAAACATGGTCTGGCCGGAGCCATCGACGGGAATCTTTTGCCCCCATAATAAGGTAGCCGTTGGCGGCACTTCGACGTAGCTATTATCAGAATGCCAGCGCAATTCGTAAGCGCCATTTCCGCGCGGCTTAGCAGATGGATTCCCATCATAATCCAAATTAGTGACATAATTAAACCGTGGATCGGTTGGATTGTTCTTGGAATGCTCACCCAAACCCATTTCCTGCCGGCGTTTGCGCGCGCCGCTCGGCTGTTGACCGCCAAAATATTCGGTAAGAGTGAGAAGTTTTTCATCGGCCAAACTCTGATCGGGAAACCGCAATACTAAATGTTCTGCCCAAATCTCTATGAGCCTTGCGAGAAGCTCATCGCTGAGCGGCCCCGACAGATCAATCCCCTGAATATCAGCGCCGAGCGCAGAACCGGTCGGCGTAACTCCAATTGTTCCGACAGAAGTTCCGCTCATAAGAGCCTCCTATTCCGCTGCCGTGCTTCTTTTGTAAACTGCACTCGGTATATAATCACGTTTTGTGAATTAAGACTAGATAGGGGAAGACTATTTTGGCAAAGGCGGATCCCCCGATCGAGCCCTGGCGATCTCGATATGGGAAAGCCCCTGCGCCATGCGGTGCAGCTATGAGGTTTGGAACAGGCCGCTTGAGTAACGATTATGATTGGGAAAAAGACGCTGTCGATCCGTATTATTTGGCGATAACAACGCTTCGGGAGCGATATCTCGAATCGCGGTTGCCAGGCGAGAACGCCAGGGAATGGCTCAAGAGGGTGTCAGACTGCAAATAATTCTGCCCACCATCTGCCCACCGGATTAAAAAAGGGCTTAGAGGTTTGTTTTTATTGTCCTCTAAACCCTTGATTTTATTGGCTCCGCGGGCAGGACTCGAACCTGCGACAAGGCGGTTAACAGCCGCCTGCTCTACCAACTGAGCTACCGCGGATCAAAGTAGATGAGCAAATTAACTTTTCTGCCGCTGGCTTATAGCAATGGCGTTGATCACAGGCAAGACGAATAGCTATGATAACGTATTTTTAATGAGCATCTGGATATGTTGCTTTGTAATGTTTCAGCAATCAGTCATATTAATGTCAAGGAGGATTTGCATTTATTATAGGGATGTCTTGAAACATGGAGGTCCGGGAGGGAATCGAACCCCCGTACACGGATTTGCAATCCGCTGCATAACCACTCTGCCACCGGACCATTCTTTTAGTGCAGGGGCGGGATATTAATCAGAGAATGCTGTAGGTCAAGCGGAAGCTGCACGGATAAATTTTTTACGTGTGATTTGAAACGGGCAGATGGGATTGTTAAGTTTAATGGGGCGTTACTGTAAAAATAGTTTGGTTGGAAAAATCGGATGGATTTAATATGGATATAGTCGAAGCAAGACAGAATATGGTTGACTGTCAGTTGCGCACTAACAAAGTTACTGATGCAGCATTGTTGTCTGCGATGGGAGACCTTCCGAGGGAGGCTTTCTTGCCCGTTGACCTCCAGGCTTTTGCTTACTCTGATGGAGAGCTAAATATTGCGGATGGGCGCTCAATGCTTGCACCCATGACTTCAGCAAGAATGTTGCAATGTTTAGAATTAAAAGAGAAAGACATATGTCTCGCTATTGGGAGGGCTAGTGGCTACACAGCAGCGGTTATGGCGCGCTTGGCTTGTGTTGTGTTTGCATTATGCGATGATAAAATGTTGAGCGCAGAAACCACTAATGTTTGTAATCAGCTTGGCCTCGATAACGTTATATCTGTGACGGGGCCCCTAGAAAAGGGTTGGGTCAAAGAGGCGCCATATGATGCTATTTTCATTGACGGCGCTGTAGAAATACTGCCCGACGTCATTTTCGACCAGATGGCGGATGGAGGTAGGCTAACCACCATTATTCAAGAAAATGGCGTGGGCAGGGCAACTCGATTTTTGAAGAGTGGAGCTGCTCAATCCGGCCGCGTTTTATTTGATGCGAAAGCGTCAATACTTCCAAATTTTAAAATGCCACAAAATTTTGTGTTTTAGCAGGTAATAAAGCACTAGATTTTGTGGTATGTTTGCGTTATTGGTGGCAAACTATTGATCAATCGTACTTGGTTGGTTGATTTGGTTTTGGTGGTAAATGAAATTTAGGCAATTAAAACAATTTTTTGCAAACGCTTTTTTGAAGGCTGGAATAGTGCGCAACTGCCCTTGTAGCCAGGAGAGGGTTTCCCTTTGGTAGTAAAAACTTTCAAAAAATGTAAAATCCAAACGGTTCTGCGTGGACTTTGGGTTATAGCAAGTGGTCTAGGTACTCTACAGGCAGCCAATGCGATGACTTTGGAAGATGCATTGGTGTTATCGTATCAAAACAACCCAACCTTGCTTGCACAGCGCGCTTTAGTGCGTGCAACAGACGAGCAAGTTAGCCAAGCGTTGTCGGGTTGGCGTCCGGAAGTTGAAGGCTCGGTTCGGAGTAATACTTTTTGGAACAGACGAAATAACGACAACAACGAAATCAACAGACGCAGCGGATATCAGGCGCAAGTTACTGTTACGCAGAATATCTTTCAGGGCGGACAAACATTGGCAGCCACTGAAGAGGCAGAGAATAGGGTTCGCGCTGAGCGAGCAAGGCTGGTTTCGACGGAACAGTCCGTTCTTTTAAATACAGTAACTGCATACATGGACGTCTTTAGAGACGGCGCAGTTCTGAAGCTTACGGTGAATAATGAAAAAGTTTTGGCTCGTCAATTAGAGGCGACACAAGACCGATTTAATGTGGGAGAAGTAACGCGGACTGATGTTGCGCAGGCTGAGGCGCGCTTGTCAGGTGCGCAAGCAGATCGTATCCAAGCAGAAGGTAATCTTAAAACAAGCCGGGGTGTTTTCAGACAAATTGTGGGCGTAGATGCAACAGATTTGAATAAGCCTGATCCAGCTCTTGAATTGCCTAGTGACGCAAAAGACGCGATCAGGCTTGCCAAAGAAAACAGCCCGGTTATTTTGGCTGCGAAATTTGACGAGGCTGCAGCCCTTCATAACGCCAACGAGATAACGGGGGAATTACTTCCAAGCTTAGATTTGATAGGTCAGGCAACGAAGGGACGTAATCAATCGGTGCTTAACCGGGATAACACAGATTATGAATTGAGGGCGCAATTGACGGTTCCAATTTACCAGCAGGGGTCCGTCTTTAGTAGGGTACGTGAGGCTAAACAACTACATGCTCAGTCTAGAATGCAAATTGAAGAGGCTAGGCGGCAAGCCGTAGAGGAGGCCACGAGCGGCTGGGAATCATTGTCAACGGCGCGTGCTCGAATTGAATCATTGAAGGCCGAAGTGCGTGCTGCACAGATCGCATTAGAGGGTGTCCAACAGGAAGCGTTGGTGGGATCACGCACTGTCCTGAATGTTCTTGATGCGGAACAAGAATTGCTAGATGCTAAGGTCGATTTGGTTAGAGCGGAACGCGATGAAGTGGTTGCGAGGTTCGATGTTATGAGTGCAACCGGACGACTTACCGGCCCAGCTTTGAAGCTGCCTAGTGGTTATTATGACACTAATGTGCACTATAGCGCAGTACAGTGGAAGATATTTGGGCTGGGTGATGATATTGGGTCATCTAATGTATCAAATGAGGTAAAAAAACCCTGAGAATAATTTACAAATTAAGTGACCGGTATGAATTCGATGGGGTTAATTAAGAGAGTATTAAACCATGAGTGAAGGTGGCGGACAGCAAGGACCTTCAATGGATGAAATTTTGGCATCTATCCGAAAGATAATTTCTGAGGATGACGATGGTCAGAAATCGGATATGAAAGGTGCACCTCCTGATACGGTTGAGGATGATGATAGCGAGCTTGTTTTGGAGGACGAGGTTCCTGGTGAAGATGATGATGAAGAGGAAATTGAGCTGGTAGATGAAATAAAAGACGAGGTTTCCAATCCAGACGACGGTCTTGAGAAACAGCCGGAGGAAGCAACCATTGCATCTGAAATTGAGGCCGCGCCACCACCACCACCACCTCCTCCTCCTCCCCCGCCCCCGCCATCTAAACCACCAGAGAAAAAAGCTGATGCGTTGGTTGGGGATCCTCAAAGAGCAAAAATGACTAATTCACTAACCAGTCTATCTGCGGCAATTCGTGAGCACCGGCCTGGGACTACCGTTGAACAATTAGCGGAAGACCTCCTTCGGCCAATGTTGCGGGAATGGCTTGACGCGAACCTCCCGGATATGGTCGAACGTTTGGTGCAAAAGGAAATTCAACGTATGGCGGACCAAGCAGAACCAAAATAAATAATTTTTAGGCGCGTTATCATGATCTGTGGGCTGTCCCTTAATTAGGCATTCATGAGTAATCTCGAAAAATTTTATCAACCAAATGAGGTTGAACCAAGGCTATATGGTGAGTGGGAGGACAGCGGTGCTTTCGAGTCGGGTCGATCACCCGATGCCGATCCATATACTATTGTTATACCGCCGCCTAACGTCACAGGCAGCCTTCATATGGGACACGCACTTAACAATACTCTTCAAGATATTTTAATTCGTCAAGCTCGGTTGGTTGGTAAAGATGCGCTTTGGCAGCCGGGGATGGATCATGCTGGCATCGCGACGCAAATGGTTGTTGAGCGCCAATTGTCTGAGAATGGAGAAAGTCGGCGTGAAATCGGACGAGAGAATTTTCTCAGTCGCGTTTGGAAGTGGAAAGAACAGTCTGGTGGTACCATCACGAAGCAATTACGCCGATTAGGTGCTTCCTGTGACTGGGGTCGCGAGCGATTCACGATGGATGAGGGTCTAAGTCAAGCAGTATCAAAGGTTTTCGTTCAACTGTACTCTAAAGGATTAATTTATCGCGACAAACGGTTGGTTAATTGGGACCCAAAATTAGAAACTGCTATCTCCGATCTTGAGGTCGTACAGACGGAAACCAACGGACACCTTTGGTATTTCCGGTATCCGATCGAAGGTATGGATCAAAAGTTCATTACTGTTGCGACCACTAGGCCGGAAACGATGCTCGGGGACACAGCTGTTGCAGTGCATCCGGACGACAAGCGATACAAAGGCATGATTGGCGAATATTGCTTGTTACCCTTGGTTGGAAGACGTATAGAAATTATTGAAGACGAATACGCAGATCCTGAACAGGGCTCGGGGGCTGTCAAGATTACTCCTGCGCACGATTTCAATGATTTTGAGGTTGGTCGTCGGCATGAGCTCGACATGATTAATGTGCTTGATGCGCGGGGTCGGATTAGTGATGAAGCACCTGAACGCTACCGTGGTCTCGATAGATTTGAAGCTAGAGAAAAAATTATAAAAGACATCAAGGCCGAAGGGCTCTTTGAGAAGGTTGAAGATCACATTCATATGGTTCCTTATGGTGATCGAGGTGGAGTGCCTATAGAGCCGTATTTAACGGACCAATGGTTTGTTAATGCGAAAGAGCTTGCAAAGCCTGCGATCAAGGCTGTCGAGGACGGCGATACGAAATTTGTCCCAGAAAATTGGTCAAAGACCTACTTTGAATGGATGAGGAATATTCAGCCTTGGTGCATCTCACGGCAGTTATGGTGGGGACATCAAATTCCTGCATGGTATGGTCCTGATGGTGAAATATTTGTAGCGTTATCTGAAGAAGAGGCTCATCAAGCCGCACAAAAACATTATGGTAAGATTACAGAACTTAGGCGCGATGAGGATGTTTTGGATACTTGGTTCTCATCTGGCCTCTGGTCTTTCTCCACACTTGGCTGGCCGGAAAAAACTTCTGATCTTGACCGTCGTTATCCCACTGATGTCCTAGTTACTGGCTTCGATATCATTTTCTTCTGGGTTGCACGAATGATGATGCTGGGTATTGAATTCATGGGTGATGTTCCGTTCCGGACAGTTTATGTGCACGCCTTAGTTCGAGATGAAAATGGACAGAAAATGTCAAAATCTAAAGGGAATGTTATCGATCCTTTGGAGCTCATAGACCAATATGGGTGCGATGCGCTTAGGTTTACTTTAGCCTCCTTGGCTGCCCCAGGGAGAGATATTAAGCTGTCGGTAGGCCGGGTTGAGGGCGCACGTAATTTTGCTACCAAAATTTGGAATGCAGCTAGATTTTGTGAGATGAATAATTGCCCGTTTGGAACCGAGTTTGATCCTCGGCATGTATCTCAGACAGTTAACAGGTGGATTATTGGTGAACTTGTTAATTGCAGTATTAAAACAAGTAGGGAACTCGAAATCTTTCGTTTTAATGATGCTGCACAAACTCTGTATCAGTTTGTCTGGGGCACTTACTGTGACTGGTATCTTGAATTTGCCAAACCATTGCTTGCTCATAAGAATGAAAAAATTAAAACGGAGACCCAGAATACTGCGGCTTGGTTGTTCGAACAGATGTTAATATTGCTGCACCCCTTTATGCCCTTTATCACTGAAGAGTTGTATCAGAGATTGATTGGCGGCAGACATAAGCAATTAATACTTGAGCGGTGGCCCTCCCTTGAGTTGGGTCTTAGAGATGAAACTACCGCTAACGAAATTGATTGGGTCATCCGCCTAATTACCGGTGTCCGGTCAGTTAGGGCCGAAATGAATGTGCCTGCGGGGGCTAAAATTCCAGCAATTATTGTCGGGTTGGGCGAAAAAGACAGAGGCTGGCTTATGGAGCATGAAAAGTTAATTTGTAGGCTTGCGCGTATTTCTGATTTTTCCACTGATAAGTCTATCCCTTCGGACGCCGTTCAGCTGGTCCATGATGATGTTACCATATTTCTTCAACTTGCGGCGGTCATTGATCTCGATGCCGAGAAAAATCGTCTAGATAAGGAGATGAAAAAAGCTGTAGCTGAAATAGACAAACTTAAAAGGAAATTGGATAATGAACAATTTCTTCAAAAGGCTCCAGCCGAAATCATAGAAGAGCAGAGGTTACGCTTAGTATCTGAAAATAGGGTTAAGAATAAATTAGCGCTGGCGCTTGAGCGTTTAACGGCACACCAATGATAACGGCGAAAAATATCTATTCTAATGACAATCTTCTTTTTACACCGAACAATCGAAAGAATTAGACTGAATGTCCGGTTGACAAGTCATTGAGGTCAGGGCAGTGAGATCATCAAAAGTTTAGCAGCTGTCAAAAAGGTGTACCCATTATGAGCATCGATAAATCAAAACTACCAAGCCGATACGTTTCCGTTGGCCCAGAAAGTGCCCCTCATCGTTCCTACTATTATGCAATGGGGATGAGTGAAGAGGAAATTGCACAGCCATTCGTGGGGGTAGCGACATGTTGGAACGAGGCGGCTCCCTGCAATATTTCACTTTCGCGTCAGGCACAAGCTACAAAAAGGGGAGTAAAAGAAGCCCACGGAACACCGCGTGAGTTCACTACAATTACCGTAACCGATGGAATTGCGATGGGTCATTCCGGCATGAAAAGTTCTCTTGTAAGCCGAGATCTTATAGCGGACTCTGTCGAACTAACTATGCGTGGCCATTGTTATGATGCTTTGGTAGGGCTCGCTGGTTGTGACAAATCCTTACCGGGAATGATGATGGTTATGCTGAGGCTCAATGTGCCGTCGGTGTTCATGTACGGTGGATCAATCTTACCTGGTAAATTCAAGGGTAAGGACGTCACGGTACAGGATGTTTTTGAAGCTGTGGGGGCACATAGTGCTGGAAATATGAGCGACGAGGATTTGCACGAATTGGAGTGCGTTGCATGTCCCTCAGCTGGTTCTTGTGGTGGGCAATTCACTGCTAATACAATGGCATGTGTTTCGGAAGCGATTGGTCTTGCGTTGCCTGGTTCTGCTGGTGCGCCTGCACCCTACGAATCTCGTGACGAGTATGCAGAGGCATCTGGCTGGTCCGTTATGGAGTTGCTCAAAAATAATTTGCGGCCACGTGATATTGTCACCCGCAGCTCGTTGGTGAATGCAGCTCGTATAGTTGCTAGCTCTGGGGGATCAACAAATGCAGCGCTCCATTTGCCAGCGATGGCTCATGAAGCCGGAATCGATTTCGATATTTTTGATGTGGCAGATATATTCAAAGATACTCCGTATATAGCAGATCTGAAGCCGGGCGGACAATATGTGGCAAAAGATCTGTTTGAAATAGGAGGTGTTCCGGTTCTGATGCGAGCATTGCTGAATGGCGGATATTTTGATGGCGACTGTATGACGGTAACGGGCAAGACAATCGGTGAAAATCTAGAGGATATAAAAGTTCCCGACGACCAAAAGATTATTTACCCGGTTAGTAATCCAATTACCAAAACAGGAGGCGTCGTCGGCTTGAAGGGGAACCTTGCCCCAGAGGGCGCCATTGTTAAGGTAGCAGGTTTGGAAAATCAGTCGTTTACTGGGCCAGCCCGTTGTTTTGATTGCGAGGAAGACGCTTTTTCTTGCGTTGAAAATAAAAATTACCGTGAGGGTGAGGTGTTAGTTATACGTTATGAAGGCCCGAAGGGAGGACCGGGTATGAGGGAAATGCTTGCGACTACCGCAGCACTTTATGGGCAGGGGATGGGTGACAAGGTCGCCCTTATAACTGACGGCCGTTTTTCAGGAGCAACCCGCGGTTTTTGCGTCGGTCATGTAGGTCCTGAGGCTGCGGTCGGCGGACCTATCGGGCTACTGAGAGATGGCGACATGATCACAATAGATGCCGTCGAGGGAATCTTGTCGGTTGACCTTAATGATAAGCAAATTTCCGATCGTAGGGAAGAGTGGAAACCACGAGAGACGGAATTCCAGTCGGGAGCGCTTTGGCGCTACGCTCAAACGGTTGGGCCAGCTTACAAAGGTGCCGTGACTCATCCGGGCGCAAAGGCAGAAAAGCATGTTTATGCAGACATTTAGAGTTAATGCTGCTCATTAAAGTCCTGTGTTTTGGTTTAAGTTTAGGATATCAATTACGGACAATATGCGATCTATCTCCTTGAATAGGATTTTTGTATCATCGATAAAACCTACTTGCTTGGAATAAGCCTGTTAAACTCGGAGTAATGTTTACAAGTATGTCTTCGTAGAAACTGGAATTCAGCTCCATTTCATTCAAAAACGTTGTGTAAATTTGAATGGCATTTCATAAAGGAAGTGGTGCGCACTGAATGTGCCTTTTAGGTTCACTCCGACTTTTGAAGGTTAGATCTTGGTTTCTGGTTTTATTGGAGGGGTTCCGGTGAAGGTTATGGTCGGGATTTAATGGGTGTGCTCCGTCCGCAATACATAGCGACCATCCTCCATTCCGTTAAAAACTGACGAGACCGCTGGGTGTCTAACAGGTTTACCGGTATCGTCTAGTAGCAGGTTTTGTTCGGATACATAGGCGATGTAGGTGATCTCAGAATTTTCAGCGAACAAGTGATAGTACGGCTGATCTTTCCTCGGCCGTGATTCTTCAGGAATAGATTGCCACCACTCCTCGGTATTAGAGAAAGTCGGGTCGACATCAAAAATCACACCACGGAAGGGATGTCGGCGGTGCCGTACTACTTGCCCAATTGGGAATTTTGCGGTGAACTTTTCCATATTTTTGCACTTCTTCACTAAATGACTTTGATAATTAGAGATAAATAATTAGGAACTATTGAAGCCTTTATTCCCATCAGAAATTTCAAGGAATACAGGTGTGTGATCCGACGCTTTTTCCTTGCCGCGAGGGGCTCTGTCAATTTCACAGCTTTGAAGGCGATCAGCAGCCTGCGGGGACAAAAGCCAATGGTCAATCCTAACACCCTCGTCCTTTTGCCATCGGCCGGCCATGTAGTCCCAATATGAATAAGCTACTTCTTTGTGAAGAGCTCGCCAGGCTTCGGTAAGGCCTAAATTGATCATTGTACGGAAACGTGCGCGGGACTCTGGGCGGCAAAGCGCGTCGTTTGCAAAGCCTTCTGGATTATAGCAATCTTTATCAGTAGGGCAGACATTAAAGTCTCCGCCAAGGACAAAAGGCATTTCTGTTGGTAGCAGCCGGGTTGAAATATGTTCAATGAGCCTGTCCATCCAAGCAATTTTGTAAGTAAATTTCTCGGTATCAGTAGGGTTGCCGTTAGGCAAATAAAGACCACAAACTCGTATACCCTGTATGGTAGCCTCGATGTAGCGGGCTTGCTCATCACTGGGGTCACCGGGAAGCCCGCGAGTTATATCATCCATTTCGTGTAAAGATAAAATAGCCACGCCGTTGTAGGCTTTTTGACCGTGGGTCGCGGCTTTGTAGCCACGACTTTCGAATTCCATTGATGGAAAGGCCTCATCTACACACTTTATTTCCTGGAGCAAAACGACATCCGGTTTTGCGTCAGAGAGCCATTCAAGCACCCTCGGAAGTCGGGCTTTTATTGAGTTCACGTTAAATGTAGCAAGTTTCAAAAATAGCTCCGTTTCCTAATATTGTCCTGAAAAGCATATGTGAGAGGTGGGCGCATAGTTTGAAGGTTTACAGTTCAGTCGTATGGTGGATGACGTAGTGAAACACGTGCCGTTCGTGTGCCCTATATTGAGAATGACGAACCACACCCACATGAGGATGTGGCATTGGGGTTTTTAATTTGAAATGATGCCCCGATTAGATCGGTAACGAAATCGAGTTCCGCTCCGTTTAGTAAATCTAGTGAAGTGTCATCGACAACTACAGTAACGCCGTCACGCTCAAACAAGTGATCATCCGGTGTTATGTTATTGTCAAAAGTAAAGCCATATTGAAAGCCGGAGCACCCTCCACCGGATACAGAAACACGAAGTTTTGTTTCTTTATCCGATTCAGTCTCCATGATTTGAGCGATTCGGTTAATAGCGGCTTCGCTTACACTAAAGTTGCGCTGTGTATGCTCATCATGACTTTCGAATATATCAGCCATCTAGGTAATCTAACCCCTGAAAATGGTTGCATAAACATGTTATATAGTTGATAGCAGAGGGTGAAAAGTCAATCACTAGAATTATTTTTACGTAATTTGTACTTCTGCCTTTTCGAATGTGACAACAATACTCCTAACATGTCCATAACACTTGCCCCTTATGCCAGCCGATTCGATGACAGTCGAGGACGGTTATATGTTGAGCCCACCAGTCGACGCCGAACTGGATTTCAACGAGACCGTGATCGCATCATTCATGCGACCGCTTTTCGAAGATTGATGCACAAAACGCAAGTTTTTATATCTCCAGAAGGCGATCATTACCGCACGCGTCTAACCCATACCTTAGAGGTGGCTCAGATCGCACGCGCACTCGCACGTTCTCTAGGGGTAGATGAAGATCTTACGGAAGCACTAGCCTTAGCCCATGACCTCGGGCATCCGCCTTTTGGTCATGTGGGGGAGGAAGCGCTTAATAAATGCATGGAAGAATTCGGTGGATTTGATCATAATGATCAAACTCTTCGAATCCTTACCCTATTGGAGCGACGCCACCCTGCTTTTGAAGGGCTAAATCTGTGTTGGGAGACACTTGAGGGCGTGGTTAAACACAACGGGCCGCTTATCTCAAACGGTACTGATGGAGGTTTACCCCCAACGATAGTTTCATATAACAAAAAACACGACTTAGAGCTTGCTTCTTATCCTGCCCTTGAAGCACAAATCGCGGCTTTGGCCGATGATATAGCCTATGACAATCATGATCTCGACGACGGATTACGTGCTGGTATCATAACACTTGAAATGCTCGAAGACGTGCCGCACATTATTGGTCTCTTTCGCAAAGTTCTTAATGAATACAAAGGGCTGGAAATGCCGCGTGTAATTCATGAGTCTATACGTCGTTTGATCGGCAAAGCAATTGATGATCTGACGGATCAAACCAATGTTAATCTGATTGAAGCAGGGGTTTCCTCAGCAGACGATATTCGATATTTTGGAACACCAATCGCGAGTTTTTCGCCGGCGGTAGCAGGTGATGAAGGAAAAATTAAATCATTCTTATTCAAAAATATGTATTTACACCCTGCGGTACTAAATGAAGCGGCCATTGGGGCGGAACAATTGTGTGACCTTTTTCATTTATTCCATGATGAGCCTGAAAAATTACCTCAGGAATGGGCACAAGGAGCAGATGTACCTCACTCAGCAGTCACTGCACGTGTTGTTGCAGATTATATAGCGGGTATGACGGATCGTTACGCTATTAATTTGCACCGTGCCATGTTTCACCAGAGTGGCTCCAATTCATGAACCTTTTTTTAAATATTCGAAAACATATCATTTCTTGTGTCGATAAATTGGCCTTGACTGAAGCAATTCCGCAGGGCCTTGCACTAGATAATATAGCAGTAGAGCCACCCCGCGATGCGGCGCATGGTGATGTGGCAACTAACGTGGCCATGGTATTAGCAAGGCCTGCTGCGATAGCGCCCCGGGAATTAGCCGAAAAACTAGGGCGGTTGTTAGAAGAGTTTGAGGAGGTTGAAAGAGCTGACATCGCAGGGCCGGGTTTTATAAATATTCATTTGAGGTTGCCTTTCTGGCATCAATGTTTGAGTGACATATTAGATCTTAAAAATAGGTTTGGGGAATCTACTATAGGTAAGGGAAAAAAAGTAAATATCGAATATGTATCAGCTAATCCAACTGGGCCGCTTCATATTGGCCATGCAAGAGGCGCAGTTTTTGGCGATGTCTTAGCGTCACTTTTGAGCAAAGTGGGCTATGATGTGACACGGGAATATTATATCAATGATGCTGGGGCGCAGGTCGATGCATTAGCACGATCTGCTTTTATGCGATACCGGGAAGTTCTTGGCGATGAAATAGGTCACATCGAAGATGGACTGTACCCCGGCGCCTACCTTAAGCCAGTAGGACAAATTTTAGCAAAAAAATACAAGGAAAAGTTTAAGAATTCTCCGGAGTCCGAATGGCTTGGCCCCGTTCGGAAGATTGCTATTGACGAAATGATGAAATTAATACGGGCTGATCTCGCCGAATTAGGTGTCAAACCTGATGTCTTCACCTCTGAGCGTACTCTTGTGGACTCAGGTAAGGTTATCGACTGTTTAAACGACTTGGGTGCACGTGGTCTAATATACGAGGGAGTTTTAGACCCTCCCAAAGGTAAAAAGTTAGATGACTGGGAGCCAAGACCTCAGACGTTATTCAAGGCGGTGGAATTAGGAGACGATGTGGATAGAGCGTTAAAAAAGTCCGATGGAACGTGGACATATTTCGCAGGGGATATTGCTTACCATCGAGATAAATTTCAGCGCGGTTTTTCTAATCAAATAGACGTATGGGGGGCTGATCACGGGGGATATATTAAGCGGGTTAAGTCCGCAGTTAAAGCAGTCACAGATAATGAGGCAACTTTAGATGTTAAAATTTGCCAATTAGTAAAGCTATTGGATAACGGTAAACCTATTAAAATGTCGAAGCGCTCAGGGAATTTTGTTACGCTTCGCGCACTCGTCGACGAGGTCGGAAAAGATATTGTTCGTTTTATTATGCTCACCCGCAAAAACGACGCACCGCTCGATTTCGATCTATCAGCGGTAACCGCACAATCAAGAGATAATCCAGTTTGGTATGTGCAATATGCCCATGCACGATGCAACTCGCTGAGCCGCATGATCGCCAGTCAAATGCCCCGCCTTGATATAAGCTACCGATCTTTAAAGACCTCAAAATTTGAACTTTTAAAGGAAAAATCTGAAATAGACCTTATCAAATTAATGGCTGGTTGGCCGCGCCTAATAGAGGCTTCTGCGACTGCAAAAGAGCCTCACCGCATTGCATTCTATTTAAATGACTTAGCATCTGCTTTTCATAGCTTATGGACGCAGGGTAAGGAGAGCCCGTCGTTGCGGTTCATGATTGAGGATGACCCTGAGTTGACCAAGGCAAGAGTCGCACTTGTTTGCGCATTGCAAATGGTTATTGCTAGCGGCCTTGAATTGCTAGGAATTAAGCCACTAGAGGAAATGCGGTAATGGTTGGCGAGAATGATCCGTTAGAACGTGCATTAGCGGAAATAGATGCAGAAGCCCTCGATGCTGCACCTGAGCCTAGGCGATTTGGGCTCATTCCTATTGTCATATTAACTTTTGTGTTCGTGGCCTTTGGAGGACTCGTTTGGTACGCTTACGATGCTGGCGTTCGTGCCGGCAGCGAAGATGCAGCACCGTTGTTAAAAATGAATGGACCAATTAAAATCCCTCCTCCTAAGCCCGGGGGGGTTACGGTGGCCCACCAAGAAAAAACCATATTCAATCCCGTACAAGGTTCTCGGAGTGACCGCGAGGTCGAGAGAATATTGCCGCCCCCAGAGAAGCCGCTTAGCCCTATGAATGCAGCTCCCACGCCACCTAAATTGCCAAGTCTTACCGGCAAAATGACGAGACAAAAGTTAACAGATACATCTGATGAAAAAAACAAGCAAACTAAACTGATCCGTCCGCCAGTTATCCCAAAAGATAAAAAGGCACCGACCAAACTGACACCTATTGACCCGAAAAAGGTTCGTAAAGCGCAGACAAAACGTCGGCAGAAAGTAAGTGCGCCAAAAGGTGGCGCGTATTTAATACAAACAGGGGCACTTGCAACATCAAAGAATGCGGAGCGTGAGTGGGCAAAAATAAAAAAAAGATATTCTAATGTGGTTGGCAAGCTAAAACTTAAAATTTCACGTGCCGTTGTTCGCGGTAAAGTGTATTACCGATTAAGGGCGGGGCCTATTGCTTCTCGTACAACGGCTACGGGGATCTGTAAAAAGCTTAAAAGGCGGGGTCAAGGGTGCATTGTCGTTCGAGCACGCTAAAAATATCCCTTCTGCTATCATTTACGGTTGTGCTGGCACAGAAATAACCGCCGCAGAGAGCTCTTTTTTTGCTGCAAATAATCCTCTTGGTTTAATACTGTTTTCGCGAAATATCGATACTCCGGAGCAGATCCGTGCGTTAATAGCTGACTTCCGTAACTCGATAGAATTTCCTGACCCTTTAATTTTAGTTGACCAGGAAGGGGGCAGGGTGGCTCGGCTTGGTCCCCCCCTTTGGCGAAAAACGTTGGCAGCACGTGAATTTGGCGCAATTTTTGAAACCGATCCTTCTCTTGCTCTTAAGGCTGTACGATTAAATTCCCAAATACAAGCCCTTGAGCTAGTTGATCTCGGTATAAATACGAATTGCTCTCCCGTGGCTGACCTTGCATGGCCGAATACGCATGAAGTAATAGGTGACCGCGCTTTCGCAAACGATCCAAAAATCGTTTCTGCTTTAGCGCATGAGGTCTGTGAGGGTTATCTTTCGAAGGGTATTTTACCCATTGTGAAGCATATTCCGGGACATGGCCGAGCGATGGCAGATAGCCACATAGAATTACCGGAGGTTAACACGAGTCGCAGTGAGTTGCAGAAAATGGATTTCGAGCCCTTTCGCCGTTTACGCCATATGCCTGCAGCAATGACAGCCCATATAGTTTATTCGGCCTTCGATAGGAAAGTGCCTGGGACTTTATCTAAAACTCTGATCAATAAAGTTATCAGGGGCGATATAGGTTTTGATGGTCTACTGTTTAGTGATGATATTGGAATGAGAGCACTTTCAGGAGATTTTTCAGAGCGTGCTTACGGAGCTTTAAATGCAGGCTGCGACGTTGTCCTTCACTGCAGTGGAAATCTTGAAGAAATGGTGGAAGCGGCAAAAGGCGTTGAGCCGATGGCAATACCAGCGCTGAAACGGCTCTATGACGCTCGTAGTTCATGTAGGCCTACTTTTTTTGATGCACAAAACTTGCAATCGATGCGAGAGACTCTTTCGACTATGCTGGAGTAGATAATTGTATTTTGACAACTCGGACTAACAGAATATGTTACCTGCCCTCAAACGATACGGAATGGGTTTGCACAAAGCGAATCTAAATAATAGTTTTTTACCTTTTTCAGCCATAATCGTTTTGAGGAATTAACATTACGAATATGGAAAATTATTTTAAAACAGTACTTTGGCATATGCGGACATATGCTTGTCCTTCCCCTCTGCAACGTGTTACCGGTAATTATGCAAAAGGTGTTTGTCATTTATAAGCGATACTGGTAACGACGCCTAAAGACGTTATATAGCGAGAGTTTCAGCAGCAGAAGCCGTTCAGGTTATATTCCTAGTAGTTGAGAAGGAAAATGCAGTGGTTTCAGAATTTCAAGAAGATATTACAGATAGATCGGATATGCCTGCTAGAACGTCTCGGCAAGAGTTAGTCCTAAATTTGGACGGTTATGAAGGTCCCATAGATTTATTACTTTCGTTATCGCGCGAACAAAAGGTAGATTTGACTAAAATATCTATTCTTCAGTTAGCTAATCAGTA
Source organism: Pseudomonadota bacterium (assembly GCA_036339585.1). NCBI lineage: Bacteria > Pseudomonadati > Pseudomonadota > Pseudomonadota bacterium. The sequence goes on along the minus strand of JAYZAS010000025.1, from coordinate 34,968 downwards.
CCTTGAATTTCTTGAACAAGCTCGTGACTTGCGTATTGAGATCGCTGCTGACTATTTAGTTATGGCAGCTTGGCTGGCCTTTTTAAAGTCACGTCTGTTGTTGCCAGCGGAAAAAGGTGAAGAAGAAGAATTGAGCGCTGCTGAAATGGCTGCCCGGCTCGCATTCCAGCTTCAACGCTTGGAAGGAATGCGTAATGCCGGCAAAAAATTATTTGAACGTCCGCAACTAGGCCGTGATTTTTTCAAGCGGGGTAACCCCGAGCAGATGAAGATTGTCAGAACCTCAGTTTTTGAAGTCAGTTTATTCGATTTGTTGCGGGCATATGGCTCGACGCGGGAACGTGAAAATATCTCGGCTCTTCGCATTGATCCCACTAAACTTTATACAACTGAAAAAGCACTGCATTGGTTGCGTCAAGTGATAGGTAAGGCTCCAGATTGGACAACTTTAGAAAATTTTTTACCTCCCGCATTAGGGGCGGGAATTTTGAGGCGCTCCGCAATGGCAGCCACGTTTGCTGCTACATTGGAAATGGTGAAAGCTGGAGAGGTCTCCCTTCGCCAATCCAAAGCATTTGGTCCGTTATATCTCAAATCGGGCAAAAAGGAAGTAGCAGCTTGATGACAATGGACCGATTTCAATTATTAAGAATTTTAGAGGCCATACTATTTTCTTCTGCTGATCCAGTATCAGAGAAAGTTCTGAAAGCACGACTTCCCGAAGGAAGTAATGTAGATGAACTTCTTCAAGATTTGAAATCCTCTTATTCTAATCGCGGGTTTCATCTTGTATCGGTAGGGAAAAAAGCATGGGCTTTTAGGACCGCTCCTGACCTGTCAGATCACCTTAGGATTGAAACCGAAGTAAAGCGCCGTTTGTCACGTGCGGCAATTGAAACCTTATCTATTATTGCTTACCATCAACCCATCACTCGGGCAGAAATCGAAGAGGTAAGGGGAGTGGCCACATCGAGGGGGACGCTCGATATTTTGCTGGAGGCAGAGTGGATTAGGCCACGTGGGCGTCGCCGGGTTCCCGGCCGTCCCGTAACTTGGGGAACAACAGAGCAATTCTTGGATCAATTTGGAATTGAGCAAATTGAGGATTTGCCCGGGATTGAGGAATTAAAAGCTGCTGGACTTTTAGACTCTCGTCGGGGGTTGATGTCGTTAGGTCAAATATCTGATGGAAGTGATAATGCTGATACTGAAAGTTATGAGAAGGATGAAGGCGATATTGCTCAGAATTAATCTATATGCTTTTCAAGAAAGTTAATATCTTTGGAGTTAAGAGCAACCTGCTTTGAAATGGAAAGTTTCATAGGTAAAGAATGGGAGTAGCTATGATCGCTGACCCCGCACTGGAGTTTACTGACGTCTACCACTATTATGGCGACACTTGCGCTGTGCAAGGCTTCTCACTCGAGCTTGCTAAGGGCGAACTAGTATGTTTATTAGGGCCGTCAGGCTGCGGCAAAACAACCACGTTGCGATTAGGGGCGGGCCTAGAGTTGCTCCAGCACGGCGAAATCCGAATTTCGGGGAAACCGGTTGCCAAAGGTGCAGGTTTTAGTCTTCCGCCCGAACAGCGTGACATTGGGTTAGTATTTCAAGATTATGCTCTGTTTCCCCATCTCACAGTCATAGAAAATGTGGCATTTGGAGTGAGGAAATATAAAGGCGAAGAAATGGCAGACGAGATTTCGCAACTGCTTAGAACTCTTGGGATTGCTGATCTGGCGAACCGTTATCCTCATGCGTTATCTGGAGGACAACAACAGAGGGTTGCTTTAGCTCGAGTGTTGCTCCCGAAACCTAATCTTATAATGTTGGACGAACCGTTCTCGGGGCTTGATGCCAGACTGCGTGATCAAATTCGAGATGATACTCTGCATTTATTGAAGGAATCCGGGGCTGCAGCTTTATTGGTTACCCACGATTCGGAGGAAGCGATGTTCATGGGTGATCGCATAGCGGTGATGAACAATGGAGTGACCGAGCAAATTGGTCGACCAGAGGAAATCTACTGTAAGCCGGCTAATTCCTTTGTAACTGAATTTTTCAGCGAAGTTAACCGTGTTAACGGATTTGTTGAAAATGGAAAGGTAAATACAACAATTGGTATGATAGATTCAGGAAATATCGCAGGAGGAACAGAAGTTGAGATCCTTATAAGGCCGGAAGCGCTTCGCTTAACCCGCCTGACGAACCCATCCGTTGAGTTTGGGGTGCAGGCGCTGGAAGCGCGCATGTTAGGATATTCCTCCCTTATCCATCTTTGTGCCAACGGGATGAATGGGGAAAAGGTCCACCTTCATTCACGCATGCCCGGACGCTTTTTGCCGGAACAAAATGAAAGGCTGAGAATTGATATTGACCCGAACCAAACTTTCATTTTTCCTAAGGCATGAATATATTTACAGTCATCTTTTGCCCATAGTCTTCCTAACTTGTATGATAAATTTTTTTATTCCCACCTCGATGAGGAAAACTTTCAAAAAAGGAGAAATTGATGTCGCTGGGTCCGTGGGAAATTTTGATACTAGTTGCACTTGCTCTGTTGGTTTTTGGTGGTCGCGGAAAGATTTCGCAAATAATGGGTGATTTTGGAAAAGGACTCAGGAATTTCAAGCAGAACATAAAGGATGAAAATAAGAGTGAAAAGCCGCTGGATGTGGGAGAGATTGAGCCAAAGACGATTAACACAACTGCTACTGAGATTCTTGAAGAGGAATCAAAAAAAGTAAAAGTTAGAAAGTAAGAGTTTGCACCTAATTTACCTTAGAGACACAAATGCATGTTTGATATTGGCTGGCCTGAGCTGATTATTATAGCGGTTGTAACTGTTGTGCTTGTAGGTCCACAGGAATTACCCAGTGTTCTTAGAACATGCACTCGTGCGGTGAGGCGGATGAGAGAGCTGATGTTTGATCTTCAGTCTGGGTTCGATGATCTGGCCCGAGAGGCAGAACTCGATGAGGTACGCAAAGACCTGTCAACAGTTCCGTATAGAAATATTGTCAAGAACGTTGATGAAGAGCTTGATTTAGAAACCGAATTTAATGAATTAGATGATATTGTTGAGAAAGATAAAAAACCGCATAATTCTGAATCTGACTCAGACAAAGCATTGCCATGAGCGATGGATCTGAAACAGTCAGGCCAAGTGACAAAAACCAAAAGGATGCCGAAGCGATTAATGATCCTAAGTTGCCACTACTTGCCCATTTAGTGGAGCTGCGACGACGACTTTTATATTCAGTGGGTGCATTGCTTATAGCTTTTATAGTCAGCCTCTATTTTGCAGGCCCTATATTTAATTTTCTAGTTAATCCCCTTAATGACCTGTGGCACGGTCAGGAGGGTAAAAGGCTGATTTACACGGCAATGCACGAGAAATTCTTCACTGATTTGAAAGTAGCTTTTTTTACTGCTGGATTCTTGTCGTTTCCAATCGTGGCTAATCAGGTTTGGAAGTTCGTGGCGCCGGGGCTGTATAGTAATGAAAAATTAGCCTTTTTACCTTTTCTCATCGCTTCGCCAGTTCTTTTTTTCACAGGTGGTGCTTTTGTATATTATTTAGTTTTACCCATAGCGTGGGAGTTTTTTGCGGGATTTCAACAAGTGGCAACCGGAGGCCAAATTGCTATAGAACTTGAACCTAAAGTTAATGAATACCTCTCCTTAGTAATGAGGCTTATCTTTGCCTTTGGGTTGAGCTTCGAACTTCCAGTTGTTTTAGTTCTTTTAACCCGATCGGGTTTGGTGTCCATAGAATTGTTAAAACAAAAACGTCGATATGCTTTTGTGATCGCTTTTGTAGCTGCTGCCATCTTGACTCCACCAGATCCGTTAAGTCAGTTCGCATTGGCTATTCCCATAATATTTCTTTATGAAATTTCTATCTGGTGTTCGATTGTCCTTGAACGCAAACGTTTAGCTCTGGGGCAAAGTGAAGTAAATGATTAACATCGACGGCGGCGTAAATTTTAATCGTAATATTTAGCAACTGCCTAATGGGACATTTCAAATACCATGCATGATATTCGTTATATTCGTGAAAAGCCCGACGAATTTGATTCGCTTTTGAGACGCCGTGGATTTGTGCCCCCAGTAGATCACATTATAGCGCTCGATCAAAAACGGCGTTCAGCTCAGACCGAAATGCAAAACCTTCAACAATCACGGAATGACATTTCAAAGAAAATCGGAGAAATGAAAAAGGCAGGGGAGGATGCTTGCAAATTAATGGAGGAGGTATCCAAGCTTAAAGAGAAACTGATTGAGGCCGAAAAAATAGAAAAAGATATTGATGCTGAATTGAACGCAATATTGGAAGTTATACCAAACCTGCCTGACCCGAGCATACCAGACGGTCAAGATGAGACTGCTAATCGGCTTGAGCGTGAGGTTGGCAAGAAGCCTATGATTGAGTTTCCTAAAGAGCATTTTGATCTGGGAGAGTCACTAGGATTAATGGATTTTGAGACTGCAGCGCAAATGGCTGGATCAAGATTTGTAATATTAAAAGGTATGTTGGCCAAACTCGATCGCGCACTCGGTAATTTTATGCTTGACCTGCACTGTGCTGAGTTTGGCTACATAGAATCTGTGCCGCCCGTTCTTGTGCGTGAGCAAGCCCTTTTTGGGACAGGGCAATTGCCAAAATTTTCAGATGACCTTTATAAAACAGATGGTGATCATTGGCTAATCCCGACCGCTGAAGTTCCACTTACAAATTTTGTTGCGGGGAAAGTTCTGAATGCTAGTGATCTGCCATTACGTCTAACCGCTTGGACGCCTTGTTTCCGGTCGGAAGCTGGTGCAGCAGGAAAAGATACTCGTGGAATGTTACGTCAGCATCAGTTCAATAAAGTTGAATTAGTGAGTGTCGTCCATCCTGAAGACTCAAAAATGGAATTAGAACGAATGACGTCATGTGCCGAGGAGGTCCTGAAGCGTTTGGGACTTACTTATCGAGTGATCACGCTATGTACTGGAGATATTGGCTTTTCAGCTTCTAAAACCTACGATCTCGAGGTATGGCTGCCCGGGCAGAATAGTTTTCGAGAGGTGTCAAGTTGTTCATCTTGCCAATGTTTTCAAGCTCGGCGGCTCAATGCACGCTTTAAATCACCGGGTCAGAAAGGAACCAGCTTTGTGCACACCCTGAACGGTTCCGGTTTGGCAGTAGGCCGGACCCTTATAGCTATTCTTGAGAATTATCAAAATCCCGATGGGTCAATCACTATTCCGAGTGCTTTGCAGCCATACCTAAATGGCATTACGAAAATTGAAAAGGGCTAGTTTGTGTCAGCCACGCCAATTGATCCAATAGGGAAGCGTATATTGCTTGTTAATGATGATGGGATCAATGCCCCAGGTTTGCGGATTTTAGAAAAAATTGCGCGTGAAATGTCCAACGACATCTGGATATTTGCTCCGGAAACAGAGAAAAGTGGGTCCAGTCATTCATTAACGCTTAACGCGACCATTCGTATTGAGAGAGTCTCAAAAAGAAAGTATTCGGTTGTGGGAACTCCAACCGATTGCGTGTTAATGGCGATCAATACCATCATGAAAGACAGTCCGCCTGATTTAGTATTATCCGGTATCAATCAAGGTTTAAATATCGCTGATGATATTAGTTATTCGGGGACTGTTGCTGCTGCCATGGAGGGTGCGATGCTTGGGATACCCTCTATCTCATTAAGTCAACAGTCAGAAAATGGTGGAAAGACGAATTGGTCTATTGCCAAACGGTTTGCTCCAGATATCATTACTCGGTTACTATCGCTGAAATGGCGAAGGGATGTTTTTATGAATATAAACTTCCCCGTTCAAAATGGTGAAAAAGTTTCTGAGGTTATTGCAGTCCGTCAGGGGCAGCGCAGTAAGTCGTACCAGATAATTGAGGTTACGGACCCTCGTAAAAATAATTTGTACATGATCGGAAATCCCCATCCGGGACAATCTGTGGGACATGGTGATACAGATAATAAAGCAGTCGAGCGAGGCGCTATTTCTGTAACTCCATTACATGCAAACCAAACGCATGCAGGGACACTTCGTGAACTAAAGACTTTATTTAATAAAGATTGATGTTAGCAGGAGAAGAAAAATTTCTGAGGCTCTCGCATCGCAAAAAATTCGGTTAGTCATATCACTTCGTCAGGCCGGCGTAACAGATTCAAAGATAATCTCTGCCTTTGAGCGCGTACCACGCGATTTTTTTGTGCCTCCTACTTTTCGAGATAGGTCCTACGATGAAACGGCGCTGCCAATAGGCATGGGGCAAACCATTAGCGATCCAAATGTCGTTGCACGGATGATAAGTGCGCTTGGCATCGGAAAACGGTTGAAGGTGTTGGAGATAGGTACTGGCTCAGGGTATCAGACGGCAATTCTTTCGCATCTTTATCGTAGAGTCTATTCGATCGAGAGACATGCTACTTTGCTCGCCGATGCTGAGGCGAGGCTTGAAGTTATCAAATGCTTTAATGTCACTGCACAGTTGGGCGACGGCCAAAAAGGTTGGCCCGTGCAGTCACCGTTTGACCGTATTATCGTCGCTGCATCAACCGAGAATATACCCGATATTCTTTTGGGCCAATTGGCGGAAGATGGTGTTATGGTAACACCCATTGGGCCAGAACACGGTGTTCAAAAGGTAATGCGCATTGCAAAAAATCGAGATGGGGTTGATGCTCAGGGTCTTTTTGATGTCAGGTTTCTACCCTTAATTGGTGGAATGCCAAAAACAGATGGGATAACCAGTAGGTGACCCTATTATTTTGAGGAAATGATGAGACGGAAAACTGTCCGTTTTATGATGCTGGCAAAGTTGCTTGGACTGTTGGCTGGCTGTAGCTCTCTTAGCGATAGCAGGGGGAATTTTGTCAGGTACGTGGAAACGCCTAATGAACGATCCATCCATGTTGTTCGGCGAGGCGATACTGTTTACCGGATATCAAAAAAATACGGCATTCCAATACGAAATTTTATCAAAGATAATCAGCTTTCACCTCCATATCGTCTACGGATTGGCGATCAACTACTTATCACAAGGTTCCTTGGTCCCGCGAGTCACACTGTGCGAAAGGGGGATACACTGTATTCTATTTCTCGCCAGACTAAGGTTTCAGTTAGTTCACTGGCGCGACTTAATAACATTAACGCACCCTATCGAATTCGTGTAGGGCAGAAATTGAGATTGCCAAAAAATCGACAAGTCGCTTCGTACCAATATCGTAAAACGAAAGGGCCACCGGGAAAGGACAAGACGAGTAGGTCAAAAAAAGTGCCCGAGTTAAAGGCACCACCGCGCACCTCATCTCGTTTTCTTTGGCCTGTGCGCGGCAAAGTTATTTCCAGATTTGGGAAAAAGAAGGGAGGTTTGTACAATGATGGACTAAACATCGCAGCGGCTGCAGGCTCGCCAGTGAGAGCAGCAGAAAACGGGGTTGTTGCTTACGGTGGCAGCGAATTGGCAGGTTTTGGTAACCTGATTCTGATTAAGCATTCTGGAGGATATGTGACAGCTTACGCACATAATTCTGTGCTTTTGGTTAAACGAGGCCAAAAAGTGCGGCGAGGTCAAATTATCGCAAAAGTTGGGAGTACGGGAGCAGTTGCGCGCCCACAACTACATTTTGAAATTCGAAAGGGCAGACGCTCGGTTAATCCGTTGAGGCACTTGGTCCGAAGAACAGCTGCCCGTTATTAATCTAATGATTTCCCTAATCGTCCTGCAAGGTCTTGGATGTACTGCCAAGCGACACGTCCGGACCTCGCACCCCGGGTGACCGCCCATTCATTTGCTTCCTTTGTCCAGTCTATATTTTTTATTTCTAATTCATAATGTTCTATGTAGTGTTTTACCATAATAAGATAGGTTTCTTGGGAACAATTATGAAACCCTAGCCAAAGACCAAAACGATCGGAGAGTGACACCTTCTCCTCAACTGCCTCGGAAGGGTTAATAGAGGTAGATTGTTCATTCTCCATCATGTCCCGTGGTAGTAGATGACGCCGGTTGGAGGTGGCGTAAAAAATCACATTTTTGGGACGGCCTTCAATTCCTCCTTCTAGAAGGGCTTTCAGTGATTTGTAACTAGCATCCTCTCCGTCAAATGAAAGATCATCACAAAAGACAAGGCAAGGTCGCGGAGTTTCTCGCAATATAGAGAGTAAATTTGGCAGTGTAGGGATATCTTCTCGGTGTATCTCGATTAGCGCAATTCGAGACGACGGATCCTTTATATTACGATTAACTTCGGCGTGTGCTGCCTTTACGAGAGAACTTTTTCCAGAACCGCGTGCGCCCCAAAGTAATGCATTATTCGCAGGTAATCGCTTTGAAAACCGTTCAGTGTTTTCAAGCAACAACGCGATTTGTCTGTCTATGCCCTGCAGCAAGGTTATGTCCAGTCGATTGATTTGGTGAACCGGTTCGAGCCAGCATTGGTCTGCTTGCCAAACATAGCCATCGGCAAGATGGATCTCATTTTTTAGCTCGTCTTTTGGTGCAATTTTTTCAAGTGCTATTGCAATTCTTTCGAGAAATTGATTTGCCAAACTGTCAATTTTCATATCTTAACACTCGTTTGTAATATAGCTATTCTTAGGAGGTATCATGAATGATTTAGAAGAAGTACTCTTTTAAAACATTTATGTTGAAAAATTTGATAGGTCAGCGATGTTGTTCAGAATTGAAATTGCTGCGGTTCTGAGTATAGTCGCGTCTCATCCAACTAAATGGCCTTTGATTTTGCCAACATCAGTACGGTAAGGAGAGTTCAATGTTGATTTCAACTGCATGGGCACAAAGCGGTGGAGCTGCTGGTGGTGGTGGGTTAATGCAGACCATTATCATGATGGTGCTTATCTTCGGTGTTTTTTATTTTCTAATGATCCGGCCACAGCAAAAGAAAGTGAAAGCGCATCGCGAGATGATTAGTGCGCTACGCCGTGGAGATAAGGTTGTTACCGCAGGGGGTATCTACGGCACCGTTGCAAAAGTCACGAATGAGGCAGAAGTTGCACTTGAAATAGCTGACGGAGTTCGTGTTCGAGTAGCCCGCGGCACGATTTCGGAGGTTATATCCAAAACAGAGCCGGCTAATGACACGGCCAAGAAATAGCTATTTAAAAAATCGGGCTGTGTAATGCTTAATTTTCCGACATGGAAAAAAATACTCATCTTGGTTATTTGTGGGATGGGTTTTTTGTACGCACTTCCTAACTTTTTTAAGGAAGGAACATTCGATCTCGGCAGCGAATGGTTGCCTGGTAAGCGAATGAATTTAGGGCTCGACTTGCAAGGCGGGCTCCATCTCTTGATGGATGTTGATGTGGAATCCGTCTTTAAGCAGCAATTAGAAAATCTAAAGTCATCAGTACGTATAACGCTTCGCCAAGCTAAGGCACGCAGTTCTGGTATATCTATCTCAGGTGACAGCGTTCGATTTAAACTGCTTGATCCTAGTAAGACAGAGACCGTGCGCAAAAAGTTACGCGATCGAATTGGTAATCTTGAATATGATGTTGATGAAAAAGGATCCTTCGCCATTGCGTATTCGTCAAAGTTTTTAGCTGAACAAAAAGACGATATCCTTAGTCGCACTGTAGAGGTGATACGCCGTCGTATTGATGCAACTGGGACATTGGAAGCATCAATACAACGTCAGGGAGAGAAACGCATTTTGGTCCAAGTCCCGGGCGGTGATGCTTCACTGAAAGATAAATTCAAACCCGCCAAGCTTACTATCCAGAAGGTGAAAAAAATGCACCTCTGCACTAATTCTCCAAAGAGAATGCGAGGTGGGACAGAGCTCATGCGTTCAGATGATACAGACGCTAGCGGACAACCAATCTGTTATACCGTTGAAAAACGGGTGAGAGTTGGCGGAGAAAACATTGTTGACGCGGCCGGCACGTACCATGAAAATCGTCCGGCAGTCACTTTCCGTTTCGATACCATAGGAGCCCGTAAATTCTGCAAAGCAAGTCGGGAAAATGTTAATCGACAACTAGCAATTATCCTCGACAAAAAAGTCATTAGCGCCCCGGTTATCAATGAACCAATTTGTCAAGGTAACGGCGTGATAACCGGACGTTTTTCAATTAAGGAAGCCCAAGAAACAGCTCTGCTTATTCGTGTTGGCGCTTTGCCCGCAGGCGTCACGTTTCTTGAGGAGCGCAGCGTCGGGCCGGGTCTTGGTAGAGATTCAATAGAGGCTGGAAAAGCTGCGAGTATAATTGGTTTTGTAGCAGTACTTGTTTTTATGGTGGTGGTTTACGGGCGTTTTGGCATCATGGCTGACATTGCTCTTTTCATCAACGTAGCCCTGTTAGCGGCCCTGCTTTCTGCTCTTCAGGCTACCTTAACCTTACCGGGTATAGCTGGGATTGTTTTGACTGTAGGGATGGCAGTTGATGCAAATGTTCTTATTTTTGAGCGAATAAGGGAAGAATTACGTTCCGGAAGGACGCCAATAAACGCCGTAGAAGCGGGGTATAGTCGGGCGTTGGTCACTATTGTTGACTCTAATCTTACAACACTCATTGCGGCAATCTTACTGTATGCATTTGGATCAGGGCCTATTCAAGGGTTTGCTGTGACGCTTACTTTTGGGCTTATCACTTCCATGTTTACGGCCATAATGGTTACCCGATTAATGGTGGTTAGCTGGCTAAGGTCAGCCCGCCCAACAGAGATGATGATTTAAGGCATTTACAAAAATGATTAAGCTCCGCCTTGTTCCGGACAACACAAGTATTGCTTTTATAGAAAAGCGTTTTGTTGCACTAATTTTTTCAGCGGTTCTTATTGTCGGGTCGCTAAGTTTGCTTGGGATTAAGGGGCTTAATCTTGGGATAGATTTTTTAGGTGGCATTCTGGTTGAAGTAAAAACTGACGGCCCTGCAGATGTGGCTAGTCTGAGAAATAAGATCAGCAATCTAGGACTTGGCGAAGTTTCTATTCAGGAATTTGGTGCTCCTGACGACGTGTTAATTCGTGTTCAACGCCAAAAAGGTGGCGATGCGCAACAACAGGAGGCAGTTGCTATAATTTCTGAGGCAATTAAGGCAGAGGTAATAGAATTCCGTCGAACTGAGACAGTTGGTCCTACAGTTGGTGCCGAGCTTAAAGAAGCGGCTATTTTAGCTGTGCTAATGGCGATTGGCGCCATTCTACTATACGTTTGGTTTCGTTTTGAGTGGCAGTTTGGTTTGGGGGCGGTCATAGCCCTTAGTCACGATGTGTTAGCGACGATTGGTTTGTTCTCACTATTAGGACTAGAATTTAATCTGGCTTCTGTAGCGGCATTACTTACAATAGCCGGTTACTCTATAAATGACACTGTTGTCATATATGATCGGGTCCGCGAAAATATGCGTCGATACAAAAGCATGCCACTTACTAATTTATTCAATAAGTCTATAAATGAGACACTTGCGCGAACGGTCATGACCAGCGTGACAACGCTGCTAGCCCTTCTGGCGCTAGTTTTGCTAGGAGGCGAGGTAATTCGTGGGTTCTCGATTGCTCTGATATTTGGCGTGCTGATCGGGACATACTCATCTGTGGCCCTTGCAGTCCCAACTTTACTGTATCTCAGGATAGACCGAAATAGTGACGGTGAAGGCAAGTATTCATCGCAATCAGAAGAATAAGGGTTGGTTAGATGGACGTGAGTACCAACGTCCTGGAGGGCCTCCAAGTTGTTGATAGCTACGGGCCCGGGCGATTCAGAATAGCATCGGTGGTTTGGAACAGTTGTGTCATTGTGACGCCGGAGCAGACTGTGGAGTGGCCAATTTCGCGTATCTCAGATGTTGACTCAAGTAGTCTAAGACCGGTTTTAAATGCTGACCCTGGTATAGAAGTTCTACTGATCGGAACTGGAAAAAAAATGGAACGTATCCCAAATGATCTTAGGGAATGCATTCGGGCGCAGGGGGTTGGTGTAGACAGCATGGACACTGGCGCTGCATGTCGCACCTATAATGTTTTATTAGCCGAGGGTCGCCGGGTCGCAGCTGCATTAATGTTGGTTTAGTTGCGTTTCTCCAAAGCTAAAATTAAAGCAGACATATCCTCCAAATGATCGGTTATCCTTACCAGATTTATTACTTTTTCTGCCTGGTTCATATTACCAAATTTTGAAAACAGGTTTTTGAATTTAGACTCCAATTCTTCCTCACTCATAGGGTTGTCCGGGTGCCCCTTTTGGTATTGCAGTGTATGACTAAATTGGGAGCCATTTTTAAGGTCTACGGTTATCCGGCAAGGCATACTTTCTGGATGCAAGGCAGACATTTCGGGATTAGAGCTGGCAGTTACTTTTTTGATTAAGTCTGCAAGCTGCTTGTTTTTTAGCATTTCGTCGGTGAAGGAATCATCATTGACAGATCCATTTAAGAGCGCAACAGCCACCACAAAGGGTAGGCTGTGGTCTGCTGTCTCCCTGGTCGATGGCAACCATCTAGATTGATCGCTACACATCATTTCATAACCACGATGATACGTATCTATGTGGATATGTTCTATCGCTTCTAATGATATTTGTTTTCGTATTTCAAGCGCAACCCAGACGGCAGTTTGCCCGTGCACGCAAATTGGAAAGGCCTTAATGTCAGAACTCAGAATACGCTCCGGGGACAGTCCTTTTTCAATTTTCCAATCGAATTTCCCAACAATATCCCATAACCCGTGTCTGCCCTCTATTGGCATGCTGGGGCCCGTGAAACCCTCTTTGGCTAAGAGAGCTGCAAATACCCCATTGCGAGCAGCATTTGCAGCCGCACATCCCTTCCAGGCACTAAGTTGGCCTTGACGTGTTTGGATCATTGCCATGTTGGGAACGATCGCCATAGAAAGGCTATGGAGAAGCTCTTTGCGGTCGAGCCCAATTAACTTTCCTACGGTTAAAGCCGAGGCGCACACTCCACAAACAGGCTGATCCCAGCCCTGACCATTTATATCGACGGCATCACAAAGGCGACAATATATTTCATAGCCAATTGCCATAGCTGTGAGAAAAGAAGCGCCACTTTTTTCCCCTATCTCGGACCCAGCGAAAAGGGCGCCTATAACATCACTTGGATGGCCACCGCTCTTCACGCGATAGTTATCATTCATGTCAAGAACACGTATTCCAACGCTGTTTGCAAACGCAGCCATGTCTGGTGAAGCGGAAATACCTGTGCCCAAAATAGTTGCAGGTTTTTCCATCATGAACCGTTCACCAAAATTTCTGGCAGCTATGAAAACAGGATGATCAAACCCACCAGCAAGACATCCAATTGTATCTAGCAGTCTATTTTTACAAGCTTCAATAGTTGCTTCTGACAACGTGTCGAACTTTGTCTCAAGAGTAAAATCCACTAGATCTTCGGCAGTCTTATCCATAGAAAAAGTCCCAGAATATAGTTATGAGTTGTTCACCGGCCCAGTTTTTGGCGTTCTAATATATGCCTGCGTGGAGACCAAGGTAAAAACTTTGTAAGGCTATTACATATTTAAAGGATACGCTAACTTATATGATTATGGTTTATCTATGTTTAACTGAGTATGTTAATGGATTGGAATGACAACGATGTCTATTGTCGTGACCTTGTCCGGCGTGTGGCACATGACGCGTACGTTGTGAGTCTTTTTGCGCCGGTTGAGAGACGTTCTGCACTTTGGGCGATTCACGCTTTTAATCACGAAATTGCTAAAATCCGAGAAACTGTATCTGAACCAATGCTGGGCGAGATCAGATTGCAATGGTGGTCAGATGCCATTGAGGAAATTTTCACAGGAACGCCAAGACAGCATCAGGTTCTTCAAGCGCTGGCAAACGCCAAGGAGACTTGGGGTTTAGAAAGAAAGGAATTACAGACCCTGATTATGGGTAGGATGAATGACCTTAAAAATGAGCCTTTTGCAAACGTGGAAGAGTTATGTGGTTATATCGATAAGACCGTTACGCCTTTAAACCGTTTGGCATTGAAGGTCCTTGAGGTGCCAGAAGATGAAAAAAATGCGCTCGCGGTCAGTGCGGCATCTGTTAGTTATGGTATGGCAGGTTTGTTGAGAGCAGCACCATACTTTTTTAAACAGAACAGAAATTTTTTGCCCGTAGATTTGATGAATGAGGCGGGCCTGAGTGAACGCGCCTTGCTCTCACTCAGGCCATCTTCGGAATTATCAAAGATCATCGCCAGGCTCGGAGAAATGGCGTTCCTACGCTTGGATGAGGTGGCTGGGATTAAGTTATCACGTTCGGCATATCCTGCGGTGTTGTCGGCTGCGCAGGCACGCTGGTATCTGATGCGTCTCAAGCGGGTCAATTACGATCCATATGTTTATGCTGTTACGTTACCCATTCCGTTTCACGAGGCGCGCCTTGCACTCAAGGTATGGAGCAGGAAATGGCAGTAGGACATGCCATTCTGGCTACTTTAGGAAAGCCAGGCCTTGAGGGCATTATTTGCTCGTGTAGTATATGCTAGTTTGCGTTCCCGACCTCGGAGTTTGCGTTTTCCCTCTGGAGTCACGGGTGGAGGAAACAAGCCAAAATTAATATTCATAGGCTGAAAAGTAGAACTCTCAGCCCCTTGAGTAATATGATTGATCAGTGCGCCAAGGGCAGTCGTCAGCGGCGGTGCTGTTACTGTAATTGCTAATTTATCAGCCGCTGCAAAACGGCCTGCTAATAGCCCTATAGCAGCAGATTCAACGTACCCCTCTACACCAGTAATTTGTCCTGCAAACCGAAGGCGAGGGTCCTGCTTCAAGCGTAACTGGCTATCAAGTAAACGCGGGCTATTCAAAAATGTATTCCGATGAAGGCCGCCGAGCCTTGCGAACCGTGCATTTTCAAGCCCTGGTATCATCTGAAAGATACGGGTCTGCTCTGCATACTTAAGTTTGGTTTGAAAACCCACCATATTGTACAAAGTGCCCAAGGCATTATCTTGTCGGAGCTGTACTATAGCGTAGGGTTTTTGGTCTGGGTTCCGCGGGTCAGTTAATCCTACCGGCTTTAACGGTCCGAAACGAAGTGTCTCTGGGCCTCGTTCTGCCATAACCTCGAGTGGAAGACAGCCCTCGAAATAGGGTGTTTCCTCCCAGGATTTAAACGCTGTTTTCCCACCCTGATTAACTTCTTCTAAAAATGTTAGGTATTGCTCTTCGGTCATCGGAAGATTGATATAATCTGCACCATCACCCTTATCATAGCGAGATTGGAACCATGCGATGTCGAAATTAATGCTGTCTCTGTAAACGATTGGCGCAATTGCATCAAAGAAAGCGAGAGTGTCTTCGCCCGTGGCATTTAGAATTGAGGCACTCAAATCCTCTGATGTAAGTGGACCGGTTGCGACTATGACATTGTCCCAATCTTCTGAGGGAATTTCTGTGATCTCAGCTCTTTCTATTTCAATTAGAGGTTCATCATTGATGGCATCGGTAATCATATTGCTAAAGCCGTCCCGATCTACCGCAAGGGCGCCTCCAGCTGGTACCTTGTTAGCATCTGCGGCCGACAGGATGATTGACCCGCAGCGCCGCATTTCCTCGTGCAATAGCCCTACAGCGTTGCTGAGTGCGTCATCTGAGCGAAATGAATTGGAACACACCAATTCAGCCAAACCATCTGTTTTATGGGCTTCTGTGCCACGGGTTGGTCGCATCTCATAGATGATTGTTGGAACGCCGGCTCGGGCAGCTTGCCAAGCAGCTTCAGATCCGGCCAAGCCGCCGCCAATTACGTGGATGGGTGATTTTCTCTCAGACATTATTGGTGCCGATTTAGCGATTATAGATTGTTCGGACGCTTTCATTTGAATAAATTAATAGGTTGAAAAAAATGTAGATTAAGGGCGGTTCAGAATTAAACCATGGAGCAAAACTGTTTGACTTAAATATTTTTCCTTTGTGGAATTTCCTTTTGTTTTCGTAAAATTGTTTTCAAATACATACCTGTATAGCTTTTTTTTACTTTAGCAATCTCTTCCGGTGTTCCGCTTGCAACTAATTTTCCACCATTGTCTCCACCCTCTGGTCCAAGGTCTATGATATGATCGGCTGTTTTGATTACATCGAGGTTATGTTCGATAACCACAACTGTGTTACCCGTGTCGACTATCGCGTGCAGTACCTCAAGTAACTTTCGGATATCCTCAAAATGAAGGCCAGTGGTAGGTTCATCTAGTACGTAGAGAGTACGGCCGGTGGCCCGTTTCGCGAGTTCTTTCGCAAGTTTCACTCGCTGCGCCTCACCACCGGAAAGTGTTGTTGCTTGCTGGCCGATTTGCACATAACCAAGCCCAACGCGGTTAAGGGTCGCCAATTTATCTCGTATTGAAGGAACAGCGCTGAAAAACTCTGCGCCTTCCTCTACCGTCATGGCGAGAACGTCAGCGACAGATTTATTCTTAAACTGCACCTCTAATGTCTCTCGATTGTAGCGTTTACCCTCACAAACATCGCACTCGACATATACATCTGGCAAAAAATGCATTTCAATTTTTATTACTCCATCACCCTGACAGGCTTCGCATCGACCGCCTTTAACGTTGAATGAGAAACGCCCTGGAGCATATCCTCTTGCTTTTGCCTCAGGTAAGTTTGCATACCATTCTCGTATTGGTGTGAATGCACCTGTATAGGTTGCTGGGTTAGAACGAGGCGTTCGTCCTATTGGTGACTGATCAATTTCTATAATCTTGTCCAAGTATTCCAAACCTTTGATACTCTCGTAGGTGCCTGGAATGACCCGAGAGTTATTTAAATGTCGTGCCAATGCTCGGTATAAAGTTTCAACTGTAAATGTCGACTTTCCACTTCCGGATACCCCAGTCACGCACGTCAAGGTTCCAAGAGGCACCTCCGCACACAAATTCCTTAGATTGTTTGCCGAGGCCCCATTTATTTGGAGTTTCGGTGTTGATCTGGTATTCCGTCGCTTTTGAGGTACGGCGATCTGACGTTCTCCACACAAATACTGACCTGTCACACTGTTTGAGCATGCCATCACCTCCTGAGGTGTTCCGGCGGAAACGAGGCTTCCACCGTGACGCCCGGCACCTGGACCAAGGTCGACTAACATGTCGGCAGCACACATAGCTTCTTCGTCATGCTCTACCACGATTACGGTATTCCCTAAGTCCCGAAGGCGCCGCAGGGTTTCAAGTAACCTCTGGTTATCACGTGGGTGAAGACCGATTGATGGCTCATCAAGAACATATAGTACACCGACTAGGCCGGATCCTATTTGAGATGCGAGGCGAATACGCTGACTCTCACCCCCAGAAAGCGTGCCGGAAGACCTTTCAAGTGAAAGATATTCAAGTCCGACATTAGCAAGGAAGCCGAGCCTCTCACGAATTTCTTTGAGAATACGCTCGGCGATTTTCCGTTGATTAGTGTTTAAAGAGTTTTCCAATACTTGAAACCACTCTACGGCTTGGCCAATCGACTTTGTACATACTTCACTGATATGGAGGCCGGCAATTTTTACTGCTAGAGCCTCAGGTTTGAGGCGTGCTCCCTTGCATGTCTCACAAGGGTTTTTAGTCTGGTAGCGTTCAAGCTCTTCCCTTATCCAATTCGAATCTGTTTCACGCCAACGACGGGCCATATTGGGGATAACGCCTTCAAAAGGTTTATTGGTCTTATAGTTTCGAAGGCCATCGTCATACTCCAGCGTAATCGAAACGTCGCCGGTACCGAAAAGAATAGCACTTCTTACTTCATCTGGCAGTTCCCCGAATGGTGTGCTCATTTGTACGCCAAAATGGCGCGCTAAACTTTTGAGGGTCTGTTGATAGTAGGGCGAAGAGGAATTTGACCACGGTGCGATCGCCCCGTCCCGAAGGCTCTTGGAGGTGTCAGGCACAGTAAGTTCTGGGTCGAAAGTCATTCTAGTTCCGAGCCCATCACAGGTGGGGCATGCGCCGAAGGGATTATTGAAGGAAAATAGTCGTGGTTCTATTTCATCTATTGTGAAACCAGAAACGGGGCATGCGAAACGCGCTGAAAATATACTGCGTTCACCACTGTCTGCATCTTCAGCAATAGCCAACCCATCCGACAGTTCCAGTGCTGTTTCGATTGAGTCAGCAAGACGCTCTTGAAGAGCATCACGCAAGACCACTCGATCAACAACCACCTCTATGTCATGCTTGCGCTTTTTATCAAGCGCCGGGGTATCATCGAGTTCATAGATTTCGCCGTCAATTTTGACCCTTTGAAAACCGCGTTTTTGTAAATCCTTTAATTCCCGACGGTATTCTCCCTTTCTTCCTCTTACGATAGGCGATAACAAATACAGCCGGCTGCCTTTTTTAAATGCTGAAATTTTGTCTACCATTTGGGTCACTGTTTGGCTCTCGATTGGCAGTCCTGTTTCAGGGGAAAAAGGTGTTCCTACTCTTGCAAATAGCAGGCGAAGATAATCATAAATTTCAGTCACCGTACCAACGGTAGAGCGAGGATTACGGCTGGTCGTTTTCTGCTCAATTGATATTGCGGGTGAAAGGCCTTCGATAGAGTCCACATCAGGTTTTTGCATCATTTCAAGAAATTGGCGAGCATAAGCAGATAGGCTCTCCACGTAGCGGCGCTGACCTTCCGCATAGATTGTATCAAAGGCTAAAGAGGACTTGCCGGATCCGGACAGGCCCGTGATGACGATCAGTCGATCACGTGGTAAATCTATGTCGAAATTCTTAAGGTTATGTTCGCGGGCGCCACGTATGCTAATCGAGTCGGCCATTTTAGGTTAATGTTCCACTTAATGTTGGTTGGCTGTTGAAAAAATTATTCACTGATAATATAGGTCCCACAATGGCTTGAGACGATAACTTTTAACGTAGATTTGTCTGGATAGGTAGCGCTGCAGTAACATTCTGGTAGAAATACCTGCGTTATGTTCAGTAAACTCTACTAGCGGTTTTAATACGGGAGAAATCGATGTCCGGAAGCGTCAACAAAGTAATACTGGTAGGAAATTTAGGTCGTGAACCGGAGGTCCGTACAATGCAGAACGGCGGAAAGGTTTGTAATTTGTCGATAGCTACTTCCGAGCGTTGGAAAGACCGTAATAGTGGTGAGCAGCAAGAACGGACAGAATGGCATAGAGTGGTCGTTTTTGATGATCGGCTGGTCGATGTTGCGGAACGGTATTTGCAGAAAGGGGCAAAGGTCTTTCTTGAAGGCGAGCTTCAGACCCGAAAATGGACAGACCAATCAGGCCAAGAAAAATATACAACCGAAGTAGTTCTTCGCAAATTTAGAGGACAGCTCACAATGCTAGACTCTCGCGCCGGAGGAAGTGCTGGTCAGGAAATTTCTCAGAATTACTCACCGCCGGAGGATTCTGGCCCCGCACCGGCCGGTAGCAGTGACCTAGATGATGAAATTCCGTTTTAAGTATATCTTTGGAGCAGGTAACTTTGTCCTAATTTTACAAATCTCTGGATTTCGGCGAGCAAGCTTTTAAAAACGTTAAAAGCTAATAACCTTTAGGTAATATCTCACTAAAAACTGCTGTTTGGCTATTACAGCTATCTTTGAAATGATAGCCAAGAGTTTTGTCCCCAAAAAACTATCCTTGGGGACAACATCGATAGTTTCTCCCGCGACAAAAGAGCGGAAAACCCTCTCTGAGCTTACTCTTTAGGGGTAAACTTTCTCTTTACAGGTAAAAAGGTAAAGATTAAAGAACAACACTTTCGCTATTGCGAGAGCTTCCCTGCAATCAGAAACCGGAAGCCGTAGCCCGGAAACTTGGTTGCGCCCGCGTTGTGGGTCGCGGAACATCGGAAACAAGTACATCACCAGAAAGGGCCGCCCCGCACGACGCGCTTCCTACAATTACATTGTTAGTAAACTGTTGGAGAATTACCCGCGCCGAATTGCCTCATGGAAATTTTAAGCAAAGGAGAGCAAATGATAGTTTTGACAACAACATTTTTATGAGATGCAAGTTTATGACTGTACAATTAGATGTCTTACCCAAGCTTATTGAACTTGAACAAATCGTCTTAGATGGAGTGTCAACTGCTGACACCGTGAGTAAATTAGGGTCATCAGACGTATTTAAAGAGTTAGTGGTATGGTTCACCAACACTGTGATTGACTCACCGGATTTAATGAATGAACTTGCTTCTTCAGATGATATCAAGGCTATACCTATCATTCGTCGCCTTAGGGCATGTTATTCCCAGCCTCTGAAATTTGTGTTTTCTGATTTGGCGGAACTCAGCAAGATTATTGCGCCTAATGCTTCAGAGGGCATAACGGGTTTCAGAGATGAACTTTTAGATAATTGTGCAGGTAAAATTCGTTTATCAAAGGTCTTATCGGAAGGACCTTTTAATGCCTATTTTAAAAATTACGAACAAGAACTTGTAAATAACAATCCGCACGCCTTATATCCGACATCACCGTATCGAGAAAGCCGTGGCTCAGTAACAACTGGCTCTGATGATTATGCATTTGAGGCAGTTATGTCATGCCATACCTACACCTCTATACGTATCGAAGAAAATATACTGGATTTGTATAATACCACCTTAAGCGATATCTACCGACCGCTTGAACGTTGTATTTGTCTTGTAGACGAAAATGTAGACAAGCATTTTGGAAAAGACATTGAGAACTACTTTAAACATTATTCAACGGATCTAGAAAAATTAGTCTACCGAGCGATGGAGATTGATAAAGCGCTTAACACTGTTGAAAAAATCTTAGGTGATTTTAAGTTGCTGGGCGTTTCAAGGAATGAGCCCATACTCATCATTGGAGGTGGCGTTTTAGCGGATATAGGTGGTCTGGCGTGCGCTCTTTATCATCGCAACACACCCTATATCATGGTTGGATCGTCAATCGTCTCTGCTATAGACGCTGGACCGTCACCTCGGACTTGCTGTGATGGATATGGATACAAAAATCTACTTGGCTCCTATCATACACCAATCCTAACGATAACAGATCGTTCGTTTTTTAAGACTCTTAAAATTGGTTGGCTTAGACACGGCGTGGCTGAAATGATTAAAATGGGTGTTGTAAAAGATGCCGAACTGTTTTGTGATCTCGAAGAGGTTGGTGCAGATTTGTTCAAGTCAAGATTTGGTATTGAACAGGACAATATTAAAACAAAAGATATAGTAGCAAAGTCGAACAAAATTTTGGCCGGTGCTATGCGGAGCTATGTTTCTGCAGAATACGAGAATTTATATGAAACACATCAATGCCGCCCTCATGCGTATGGCCATACTTGGTCGCCCGGTTTTGAAATAAAAGCCGGCTTACTGCATGGGCACGCAGTCTCAATAGGAATGGGATTTGGTGCTTTCTTGAGTAGAAAAAAGGATTGGATAGATGACGAAACTTTCCTTCGAATTATTAAATTGATAGAAAATTTTGAGTTGAGTCTTTGGCACGACATTTTATTAGAAGAATCATTAATTTGGGAATCTCAGGAACGTATTATAGAAAAACGCGGAGGTAATCTCGCCGCGCCTGTTCCCAAGCACCGAATTGGTAATTGTGGATACATCAATGATCTTGGGCGTGAAGAACTGAAAAGTTCTATTTCCGACTATCATTCTTTTTGCCAAAGCCTTGAACGTAAAGGTATTGGCGTTGAACCGCTTTGCAGTGATGTTGGTTTGGAAGACCCCTCTACTGTGCATGTTCCTCTACGATCTGCTTTTGCTGCTGAATAAATGATAGGTTTACAGATGAAAACGCTTAGGCCGATAACACCACATTCCATTTTGACTGAAAAACTGAAACAACTTAGGAATGATCCTTCATTAAAGGAAACAAGCGACATTTTCCAAAAAGAACTAAACCGCGTCTACCTTTTAGCTTCCGGCCTGGATAAGTATCTCGAAGAAAATACCACTAGTGAGCCCGCATATTTGGCATCTCTTTCGCAAGAAACCCGTGAATTTGACTGGGAAGCTGATCGAGAAAAAGTTGATGTCTTTTTGGAAGCTGAAATGTTATCGGGGCATGTTGAAGGACAATTCCTCAAAACACTTGTTTCGGCAACTAAATCAAAAAAGATTTTGGAAATAGGCATGTTTACTGGTTACTCGGCAATTTCCATGGCAAGGGGGCTGCCCGATGATGGCGAGTTAATAGCTTGTGAAATAGATGCTGAAGCTGCTGCCATCGCAGAGAAAAGTATCCTTTCTGCTGGTTTGAAGAAAAAAATAAAAATAATAATCGGGCCAGCTATGGATACCTTGAAAAAAATATCAAAACAAAATTTGACGTTTGATTTTGTTTTTGTTGATGCCGACAAGCAAAATTATACAAACTATGTGCAATATATTCTAAAAAACAATCTTCTGCGCATTGGTGGTCTGTGTGTGGTCGACAATACCCTTCTTCAAGGAGAAGCATACTTGGATAGCTCTGACAGATCCGAAGCCGGTCAAGCCATAAATTTGTTTAATCAATACCTAAATAATGAAAAACAAATGGAACAGGTAATAATTCCACTTCGTGACGGCGTTACCGTTTCCGAGCGCGTAAAATAAAAGCATAAATGATGAAGGCTAAAATACGTGGTCGCCTGCACGGCATTTTGTACTTTCTGGTTTTAACGGGTCTTGCCCCCCTAAGTTTTATTATTTTTTGTATTGCCAACTTGATGCGCTTGTTTTTGCGGAACGCTGTAATGCAAAGAACAGATAGTCAGAACATCCTCCTTACCGGTGGCAAGATGACAAAGGCATTACAGCTAGCTAGGCTACTACACAGATCAGGCCATAAAGTTTATCTTTCCGAAGTAGCAAAATTTAGTTGTTCAGGGCACGCATTTTCAGCGTGCATACATAAATTTGTACTGCTTCCTGATTTAAAAGAAGGTCTCAGGTCCTACCTCAGTGCAATTCGTAAAATCGTAACGGATGAAAAAATAGACCTTGTGATTCCTGTTGCCAGTCCAAAGGTTGTATATTTTGACTCTGATGTTAAAAAAGCATTGAAAGGACAATGCCAATTTCTCCACTTTGATATGGAGGTTCTGAAAGTACTCGATGATAAACATCGTTTGTGTGAAATAGCCTCAGAATTAGGATTAACTGCGCCCGAAGTGCATAGAATTGCAAACCGTAAAGATTTAGATCGCATTAATTTAAAACAGTCGAAAAAGAAATTTATTCTTAAGAATCTTTCATATGATCCTCTCAATAGACTTGACAGGCCGCTCATACCGTTTCCCGACCAATCAGAGTATTTTAGTAGATTAAGTTTTTCAGAAAAAAATTCTTGGGTATTACAAGAATTTATAGAGGGCACGGAATACTGCACACATTCTTTGGTGCACAAAGGTAAAGTATTGCTGCACTGTTGTTGTCTATCATCGGATTTTCAGCTTCGGTATAAGCATATTGATCATAGAAAAATTTTTGATTGGATTAGTTCCTTTGCAAAAAAATTAAGTCTTACGGGCCAGATTTCGTTTGATTTTATTGAAAATAATAGGGGCGAGATTATGCCTATTGAGTGTAATCCGCGCACACACTCAGCTGTCACTACTTTTTATAATTCGACACGGCTTGCGGACACTTATGTAAAGCCATCATCTTTGGTGAAGTATGATCCTATCACACCGAGAGAAGATGCGCGCGAGACTTATTGGATTTATCATGAATTGTTCGAGCTATTTTCAGCATTTTCCGCCGCTAAGCTTATTGAAAAAACTAAACTCGTTGCACTGGGGAAAGAAGCAATTTTTGATATGCATGACCCACTTCCATTTTTGATGGTTTATCATTGGCAGATTCCATTGCTGTTATTAAAAGCGGTATTTACCGGTAACAAGTGGTTAAGGATTGATTTTAATATCGGTAAACTCGTCGAGCCTGGTGGAGATTAATTTTGGCCGATAATAAGCACGTTTACCATGTTTGTGGTTCGCCAACGTCTGAATTCTTCCACGAATTGTCACTTATCTATGCAAAGAACACAATCCTACCAAAAGGATGGAAGGAGGATTTTATTGTAATTGAGCCTAACGGTAGTTGGCGCATCGGACACTCTTTATCTCAATTGTCCGATGCAAAAGCATCAAAAGAAATAATAAATAACCTGCACAAAGGTTCACTCATAGTCCCCCACCTGTTTTGTTATGAAGGGATGACAGCGTGCAGAGATTTTTTTGAAAAAAAATTATCTTTTAAAATGATTGGTTCGCCGGGTTCTGTGATGGCGCTAGCCGCGGATAAAAATCGCACACGCAAGTGTGTGGTCCAAAATGGGGTGAATATAGCCGATGGTGGGCTAACGTCGGAGATCGATGTTCAATTACTCTCTTTTCCGATAATAATAAAGCCCAATAAGCAGGATAATTCCGTTGGTTTAACAATGGTCACCCGGCCAAATGAATTACAACGTGCAATCGAATTGGCTGAGGCATCAGATAGTTCTGTCCTTGCAGAAAAATACATAAACGGGCGTGAGATTAGGGTTGCTGTATTAGAAACCTCCGAGGGTTATCTTATCCCCCCCATTATCGAATATCTAGTTACTCCTCAGAACCCTATTCGAACTATTTCTGATAAATTAAAAATTGATACAAGGGGAAAACCGCAAGACCAAGCGCTATCAACACCGGTCAAGATGGTTTGCCCAGCTGATATTGATTGTGATTTGTACGAGGAAATTCGATCTCAAGCGCTAAGGGCTCATAAAGCACTAGGCGCCAGGCATTACTCTCTTTTTGATTTTCGGATAGAACACGGGTCAAACAGGCCGATTTTTTTGGAAGCAGGATTATTTTGGTCTTTCAGTAACGCCGCAATGATCACAAAAATGCTGCGAGCTGGCAGTATGGACATCCCCTCTATTATCAAAGACGTCTGGGAATGTAGAGATTTTGTAAGCGAGCACTAGAATTGTTCGAATGGCACTCGATATCATGGACACCCATAATGTTTTTTAGGGTTTACCGCTAATGATATGCAAACTAATCTTCAGTATAGGCGACGGTAAATTCATATCCTGTCTAAATCTTACAAACCGTTATAAATATTCTAAGGGGCTGAAATTTTCTTTTAACAAGGTGCAAATATGCGAATTACCTTTGGCGAAGTAAGGTGTATCTATTTAGGATCAATAGGAACACTTGTTGAAACATCGGAATTGCAACTTCTTGCGTTCAACTCAGCATTTAAAGAATACGGTCTTTCATGGAACTGGGAGTTGAAGGAATACCAGGAAATGCTGGTAAAGGCAGGAGGGCAAGATCGTTTAAAAAGATACGCCGAGTCGTGTAATACCAATTTAGACGAGGAAAGTATCAAAGCCTTACACGTACTTAAAACTCAATTTTTTGAAGAACTACTGCAGTCGAAGGTTTTGTTCCCCCGTGAGGGTGTTGCAGAACTAATGACCACATGTTCAAAAAATAGAATTATGTTATGCTGGATCACATCTACGTCACAGCGAAATATAAATGCGATCAGCAATTCCTTACAGGGAAAATTAGATTTTAACCTATTTGATCTGATCACTAGTGAAAATGATTGTATTAAGTCTAAGCCGGACCCGGAAATTTATCTAAACTCCATAGAAAAAACGCAGGTCCCCAGACACTTGTCGGTTGCAATAGAGGACAGTGAGAGTGGCTTTTATTCTGCGGAAAAGGCCGGCCTTAAGTGTCTAGTCGTTCCAGGTGAGTACAAGAAATCACAGAACTATGCCAGTTCTGCTTGTGTTTTAACGAGCCTTAAGAATTTTCACATTGATCAAAATGATTTAGGATTTTGCGGCGCTTCCGCCACAACCTAATTCATATTTTACCAAATGGTAGTTCCGGTCCGAAACTTTCGTGGCGGTTCTGTTAATCGGGCATAAGCGAATCATATGACCGATCTTCGCACACCATTGCATATTTGTCGATTTTTTCACATATAAGCTATTGTTATATAATAATAAATATTAACTTTACACCGCTTGTAGGGATGTCTTGCGAGTGTTAATAAATAGCGGAAAACAATAGCTGAGTGCCATAGCGTGCAACTCGTCTTTAACGGTAATTCAGTCGTTAATTAATTATAAGAAGGCATGATGTGAGCCAACCGCCGCAAAACGTCAATCCTGGTACTTATATGCAGGTTACGATTGAGGAAGAGATGCGTAACTCTTACCTCGATTATGCAATGAGCGTAATCGTTAGCCGTGCACTGCCTGATGTAAGAGATGGTCTCAAGCCTGTGCATAGGCGAATTCTTTATGCGATGAAAGAAAACGGGTACGACTCTTCTAAACCGTTCCGTAAATCTGCTCGGATTGTTGGTGATGTCATGGGTAAATATCATCCCCATGGAGATCAAGCCATATACGATGCCATGGTAAGAATGGCGCAGGACTTCTCTATGCGCCTTCAGTTAATCGACGGCCAAGGTAATTTTGGATCGATGGATGGCGATCCGCCGGCAGCAATGCGGTACACCGAAGCGCGGCTTGCTAAAGCAGCAGAATCGCTATTGGATGATATTGACAAGGACACAGTTGATTTCCAGTCTAATTATGATGACTCAACTGAGGAGCCATCTGTTTTGCCGGCGCGCTTTCCTAACATGTTGGTTAACGGTGCCGGCGGCATTGCTGTTGGAATGGCAACAAATATACCGCCCCATAATTTAGGTGAGGTGATAGACGCTTGTGTGGCGACCATTGAAAATCCCGAAATTAGTATTGCCGACCTGATAACAATTGTTCCAGGGCCAGACTTCCCAACCGGGGGGATAATCCTGGGCCGAACGGGCATTCATTCTGCTTTTCATACTGGGCGGGGCTCTGTTGTAATGCGAGCAAAGACCCATACGGAAGTGGCAAGCAAAGATCGAGAGGCAATTGTCGTTACTGAAATTCCTTTTCAGGTTAATAAATCTCGGATGCTAGAGCGGATTGCAGAGGTAGTTCGCGACAAAACGGTGGAGGGCATTTCAGACCTCCGTGATGAATCTGACCGCGAAGGGGTTCGGGTTGTCATAGAGCTCAAGCGCGATGCCATGACAGAAGTTGTGCTTGCTCAGCTATATAGGTTTACCCCACTCCAAACAAGTTTCGGCGTGAACATGTTGGCGTTAAATGGCGGCAGGCCAGAGATGCTCAACATTAAACAAGTCATAGACGCTTTTCTTGCGTTTCGTGAGGAGGTAATTACAAGACGCACTATTTATGAGTTGAGTAAAGCTCGAGAAAGGGCGCATATTTTGGCAGGGCTTTTAGTTGCAATTAGCAATCTTGATCCTGTTATTGATCTTATACGAAAGGCAAAAGACCCTGTGGAGGCGAGGGAAAATTTGATGGCTACACCTTGGCCTGCGTCCGATGTTGAAGATTTTATAAAAATAATAGACGACCCGGGCCACGCCGTTGTGGGCGGGAAGTATCAATTCTCCGAAGAGCAAGCACGAGCAATTTTGGAGTTACGTTTGCAACGTCTCACTGGGATGGAACGCGATAAATTGATTGGAGAAACCGAAGATTTGGCTTCTCAAATCAACAAGTATTTGGGAATTTTAGGGTCAAGATCTTTGCTCCTCGAGGTAATGCGTGCAGAATTAGTCGAGATGAAAGATGCTTATGCTGATGAGCGAAGGACCGAAATCAGCGATGTAGAATTTGAACACGATATCGAAGATTTAATCCAGCGCGAAGATATGGTCGTGACTGTTACCCATGGTGGATATATCAAACGCGTGCCACTTTCGACATATCGTGCGCAGCGACGAGGGGGCAAGGGGCGCGCTGGCATGAGCACTCGAGAGGGTGATTTTGTTAGCAGGGTCTTCGTTACATCTACTCACACGCCAGTCCTATTCTTTACATCGCGTGGAATGGTCTTTGAAATGAAGGTGTACAAGTTGCCGCTGGGGGGGCCGCAAGCGCGCGGCAAAGCCATGGTTAATCTTTTGCCGCTCAAGGACGGTGAAGTAATTTCCACAGTTATGCCATTGCCTGAGGACGAGACGACTTGGGATGGCTCGCAGATTATGTTTGCGACATCGAAAGGTAATGTTCGGCGAAATAAACTTTCTGATTTTACCAACATTAAAGCTAACGGAAAAATTGCCATGAAACTTGCTGATGGTGATGGTCTTGTTAATGCGCGGGTATGTGATGAAAGCAAGGATATTATGTTATCCACGCAAAATGGGATTTGTATTCGGTTCCCCGTACCTGATGTTCGTGTTTTCAGCGGGCGAACTTCAACGGGGGTGCGCGGCATAAATCTCGGTGATAACGACCAGGTAATTTGGATGTCTGTTTTGCAGCACACAGACACCAGCGCCGAACAAAGAGAGGTTTTTATACAAGCCTCTCGAGCTCGTCGAAGGCTGGAAACGCGCGATAAAGAGGCATGGAAACAGGAGGATTTGGAAAGGGATCAAGAGCGAGCAAAAGCTTTGGAAAATGAGGGATTTCAGAAAATGCTCGAGGAGGAGGAATTCATCCTGTCTATCTCTAATGATGGTCGTGGTCAGCTAAGTTCAGCTTATGAATATAGGCCAGCAAAGCGTGGTGGAAAAGGCGTGACTAACATGGATATTGGTAAAGGCACTGCGGCTAAGATTGTTGCTGCATTCTCAGTTGAGGATAAAGACCAAATAATGTTGGTGACTGATGGAGGTAAACTGATTAGGTGCCCGCTTAATGATGTTGGGATTAAGGGGCGCGGTTCTCAAGGGGTATCGGTTTTTAAGGTTGATGATGATGAAAAAGTAGTATCAGTGGCGAGGCTTAGTGATGTGGGTGACCCTGAAGAAAATCCCGAAGATACCATGAATAGTGGTAAAGAAACAGCCGAGGGGCCGGTGGGTGTTAACAAACAAGAAAACAATCAGCACAACGAATTGGGTGAGGAAGACTGATATGGTCGAGCGAGTGGGGCTTTATCCCGGGACATTCGATCCAATCACCAATGGACATTTGGATATTGTTGAGCGTGCGGCAGCACATCTTGTTGATCGCCTGATTATTGCAGTTGCTATAAATGTTAGTAAATCACCTGTTTTCTCTTTCAAAGAGCGCGTGGCAATGGTTCAGGAGCAGACCGCACCGCTGGCTGACAAGTATGGTATTAAAATAGAGGCGCGAGGCGTTCAAGGGTTATTAGTGGAAACTGCGGTTGAATGTGGTGCCAGTATGCTAATACGCGGTTTACGTGCTGTTTCAGATTTTGATTACGAGTTTCAGATGGCCTCAATGAACCGTAAGCTTGAGGATAAAGTTGAGACGGTATTCTTAATGGCCAGTGAGAATTACTTATTTGTAGCCTCTAGTTTGGTGAAGGAAATATGCCAACTTGGTGGCGATATTGAGCAGTTTGTCCCGGCTGAGGTTGCGATTGCCATGCGAGAGAAATTTTCCAACGAATAGCGCGTTGGGCGTTTTAAAAATTGCAAATTTTTTAATTTAGATGATGTTCCGTTAACTCTCTCAAGCCTTTTGTAGCGTTTGAATTCGATCTATCTGCTATTGCTAAAAGCTGCTTTAAGGAGGTGGCCTAAACGTTACTCTAACGCCATCCTTGTTTATTTCTGTCGTTAGTCGCCTAGCATCAGTAATAACTTGAGTAAAAAGGCATGCGATTTTACTGGGTACCGTTGTAAACTTCTGGATTAACTAGAAACTTTTGCGCTGGTTTTTCCCCATCGATAATCAGGCACGCGTTTATGGCTGCTTGGCGGGCAGTAGTTTCGATTACATTGAGGGTACGGGATGAAACGTGGGGCGTCATGACCAAATTAGGCGCGCGTAGCAGTGGATTGTCAGGTGCGGGCGGCTCCGGGTCAAAAACATCTAAGCCGGCTCCGGCAATTATTCCTTTTGAAAGAGCAGCGGCTAAAGCTAGTTCATCAACAATCGAGCCGCGCCCATTATTGATGAAGTAAGCCGTTGGTTTCATCATTGCAAATGTCGTCTCATTGAATAAATGACGGTACTGCTGCCGGCCAGGCGCATGGACACTTACGATATCAGAAATCCGAAGGAGTTCGTCAATGGTATTCATACACTTTATATCAGTACCGAAAGCTTCCTCTGGAGCATTGGGGCTGAAGGCACAAAGTTTCACACCAAAAGGGCGAGCCATCGATGCAACAATCCTTCCTATATGTCCAAGACCAACAATTCCGAGAGTTTGCCCCGACAATCCAGCGACACAGTACTCATTCTGTGACCAAATTCCTTCCCGCATCTCATGCGCCAAGGGCACTATTTTGCGCGTGACCGCTAAAATAAGAGAGAAAGCGAGCTCTGCAGTGGCCTGAGCATTTAAGCCCGCACCATTGCAAACTACGATGCCACGTTCGGTGGCAGCATTGACGTCAATGGAATCAAGCCCTGCGCCAACCTTTATTATACCTTTGAGTTTTGAGGAGGCATCCATAACAGCAGCCGTGATAGACGCTCGGCGCACAACTATGGCATCAACTTGCTGGGAACTGGCTGTCTCAATCAATTCTTCTACTGGAGACGGGTTATTGGAATCAAAAACTACCACACCTTTTTGTTTAAAATATTTTAAACCTTCCTGACCAATGCCGTCAGCAGTAATTAATACTTTTTTGCTCATGTTAACTCTCAAAAATATTATTTAATTTACTGTTTTAATTATTCTTTTGATAACCAATATAATTAAATTTTAATCGTTTGGGTAAAATGTTGATTGTGCTCATAACGGCAGTCTGAGATATTGATATCACACTTCGCCTATTAACCTAGTACGATGGATTCATTAGACATGAGGGAAAGACTGCATCAACCAATAAATTTTCTCGTATGGGTGCATTTGATCTGCTTCTTCAGTGTTAGTGTTTCCGCGCAGGCGATTTTAGGATCGGAAAATTGTAAGTCAATTTCACCGGGGCCTTCATTCAAAGTTGTTGCCGAGACAGATAGTCTCTTGGACCGTTCAGTAAAAGATTATGTCACTGCTGCCTTTGAATCTGAGGGAATGAGTTTGCATCCCAAACCGATGTTAAGAATTCTTTACCGTACAGAGATTGAGCAAATAAATGATAGCGCGCCCAAAACAGGTATGGTCGAAGCTCATAGTAAGAGCTGGGCTGGAAACGAAGTGTTCGTTCATTTGTGGCGAAGCAATTCCAATAGTGTTCTAGGGGGGGCAAGGGGGGTGCGTGCACATCAAACTCTGGCTACCTATCTTCGGTTGGTAATTGAGGTGAGCGACATCAATGATTTAAGTTGTGTGTGGCGGGGGAGAGCTATAGCCAGTTTAAAAGGTTGGAGGAAGAGGGAGCTATTGAGGCAAATGATTCCCCCTCTGATCAAAAAGTTTGGCAGAACAACAACACGCGTGGATGTTATTCTCAGATAGCTGGACAATCTAGTTTCTTAAAAACGTAGTTATTACTTCGATCATAATTTTGAATTCCTGCGTAAAAAAAGTACTCATTAGTTTACACCTAGGCGTCAAACAACTCATTCAGCGGCGTTGAGCACCATACTTTTAACTTTCAATATACCCGAGGAATTTGTTGTTGAAATTTTGGTGCGTCGGCGGCAGGAGTAACGGGTGTGGGTATGGGGTTTTGAATGGATGAGACTGGTTTGCTTGGCGGGTCTAACTGAAGATTACTAGTTCCTGGCATCGGCATAGGGCCCGTTTCAGCGCCACCTGGTGCATCCGGGTCGCGAATGGCAACGGTAATGGAAATTTCCGAACCCCTCCAGTTCTTTGGGGTGATTTGAACGGTCGCTGTTCTATTTTTTCGAATGAATGTGAGGACGCTTGTTGTAGATAAAACGCTGGCAACAGGTTTCCAATTTAGCTGGGGCATCTGCTGCTGATAAAATGCAAAAATCTGACTAATACTCTGATCTGCATCGAGAACAAGGCGTCCGGTCCAGTAATCTTTGCTACTGAGCACGAGTGATGCGTCTGCATCAAATCGAGCGCCGTTGGGTATTGGTATATCAGTTGTGGGTTGGAAACTTGAACGTGTTATACTTCCAGTAGTCCCTGGTGCTGTGGGGACTAATGGCGCTGACCTGCAGGCTACCAACGTGACCAATAGGACCAAAGCGACTGCATGAAACGTATTGGTTAATGTTTTACGTGGCTTTGTCATCTGAAATCCTGTTCGATCGTCTCCGTATTTTTCTGCATATGCGCATTACAAAAACAATTTACTCAAAAAACCGCTTTATACCCTGTGACTGGCTTCTTGTGCATTTACCGACGTTTGCACTGTTTTCACATGTCAGCACACCTACGAATGTGTTAAAGCATAAATTAATTTTATAGTTATAAGCATTGTGATGATTGAGTTATAAATATCAAATATTATGAACTGTCTTCAAAGTATTGGTATTACTGTAATTCTATTTCTATTAAATAAGTAAAGGGAAGTAATGTCAAGTACGGCCGAAAATGAAAATAAAATAGACCCCAATGATAATGATTGTCTGGATACTTTGAATTTGGTTGACAGGGCGATCGTGAGTCGTGGCTCAACACGTGCATTTTTATCAACCCCAGTTGAGCACAGTCTTATAAAACAAATTCTTTCTGTTGCGGCGTATGCCCCAAGCGGATCAAATATGCAGCCATGGAAAGTTACGGTGTTAGCGGGAAGTGCCCGTCAAAGACTTTCCGATGCAATCTGTGAGGCTTTCTTTTCCGGTGACAATGGTAACGAAAGAAGTTGGAAGTACTACCCGGATGAGTTTTTCGAGCCTTACAAAGCACGACGGAGAGCCTGCGGTATTGGGCTTTATCAGACGTTAGGTATTGCAAAAGGAGAAACTGAAAGAATGCGTCGTCAGCGGGCCCGTAATTATAAGTTTTTTGACGCACCAGTTGGGATGATATTCTCAATTCACAACGACCTTGAAATTGGCAGCTGGATGGATCTAGCAATGTTTTTGCAAACAATTATGGTGTCGGCTAGTGGACATGGATTGCATACTTGTGCGCAAGCAGCGTTCGGCGACTACCATGAGATCATCAGAGAACACCTTGGGATACCGGATGATGAAACCGTGGTCTGCGGCATGGCGATTGGTTATGCCGACCTCAAACAAAAAGTGAATAAATATCGACCTCAGCGGGAACCATTATCCAGCTTCGCAAACTTTCAATTTTATGATGAAGAAGTATCAGTATGACCAACAGTGCATTGATTGTGGGCGCGGGTAGAGGGCTTAGTGCAGCTTTTGCTCGCCGTCTTTCTGATAATGGATATAAAGTAGCACTGGCGGCGCGAAACATTGATAAGCTCAGTAGCATAACTTCTGATTGCAATGCCATTTGCAAGGCTTGTGATTGCAGCGATCCACAATCGATCTCTGAGCTTTACAACTGGACGGACACTGAATTAGGAGATTTGTCGTTAGTACTCTTCAATGCAAGCGAACGTCTGCGGGGTGCCATAGAAACGCTCAAAACCGATGAGGTAAAAAAAGCAATATTAACATCATGTTACGGTGGTTTTATGGTTGGCCAGGAGGCTGCCAAACGAATGTTAGGGCTGGGGCGGGGTGCCATTTTTTTCACTGGTGCATCTGCTAGTATAAAGGGTTATCCACAATCGTCTCCATTCGCGATCTCAAAATTCGGATTAAGGGGGCTTGCCCAAAGTTTAGCTCGTGAACTTGCGCCAAAAAATATTCACGTCGCTCATTTTGTAATAGATGGAGGTATTTCTACTGGGGATGCTGATCCACGTAATATAAATGGCGAGAAAGATGCACTACTAAAGCCAGAGGCAATCGCTGATACTTATTTTCAGGTATTGCAGCAACACAGAAGTGCATGGAGTTGGGAAGTTGAGGTGCGTCCATGGTGCGAAAACTTCTGATTTTTATTTTAGTAATATGCGCCCTGCCTAAAGTCCCAGGTATTAAAGTGGTCAGAAAGTAGGTTTGTGATTTTGTCTACGCTCAGACCCTTCCGAATAAGAGTGGGAGCTGGAAGAATTCCACGCTGGCCCTTCTGTTCCGGTACTAATACGCCTTCCTCATCAACCATTGATATCATAACACCCTGCTCATAGCGGGTTTTCTCGCTACTATTAGGCTGAATTGAGGCAACGTATTCATCGGCAGCAACAATCATATCGACGCCCGACTCAATTTTAGATCCAATTCCGGAAATGACGCCGCGGTTTCCTTGCCCCGATGGGTTAGCTGAGCTTGCAAAGCAAAGTTTTTTATCTTGTTCCCAAAGGACCTTCGCAAACTGTTCGGACGGTGTGCCGAAACGTATAACAAAACAACTCGTCTCGCGTTTATCCATCATATAGTTCTGGGAGCCGTCGTCAGGGATAAATGATTTCCCTGATTTAGACCAAGGCAAGATGCAGCCGAGTAGTATATCATGGTCCCAGTGATCCTGATAAAAATTCAGTATTTCATCGTTAAGCACGGCTAATTTTTCAAGTTGACTGATCGAACTACAGAGAACTACACCCGGTTTATTGCGCGCGCGCTCTTTCACATCAAATTTTCGATCTAGGCCGCGTTCATCAGTGGTCATTATAATATAACCAACCTTTGTTGGGCTCACGATGATGCCACCGGGCTTTCTTAAAACTTTTAATGCACTCGGATCTATGTTGCCGCTCCATTGGCGGAATGCCACAGTTTTAGTCATTCTTCTACCATTATTTAAAGCCCGGATATTCAATGATTTGGCCGGGCGGTTACTGTTCTATTTTGAAAGTTTTGCGTAACACCAGTAATTCAACCACGTACAGCAATTTAAACAAATTTCAATTAACAATGTAAATGGGGCTTTTTGTTAATGTAAAAAAGTTTTTTTAAACAAGAGCAAATTTGCTTATTAACTGAGGGGTTTTGGAGAAAAATCTTGCTGATTGGGCTCAGAACTAGGGGGGCGGTTGATCCTGCCATCTTTTATGCATGTGACAGATTTGCAACAGTGTTGAACAAGAATATTGCAAAAT
>JAYZAS010000024.1 GCA_036339585.1 Pseudomonadota bacterium | reverse complement strand
TTCGTATTGATGTCGTAACAATAATGTTTACCTGCTTCATCAGTGACAAACTCAAATCCAGCTACATCTAACTGTTCATTTTCCATTACAGACTTCATCTTTGGCAACAATGCCTTTCCTGTATCACTGTTTTCAAAACCCTCAATGATGTCAAACGGGAACCTCTCATCTGCCTCTGTCGCACAAAAACCACCATCTAAGGCACAAACATCGGCAGGGCAAAGTTCAAATCCATTTGAAGCATCGACTTTAACTGCATAAAAGAATTCACGGCCTATGAACTCAACTCTAGTAATGGAACTGTCCGGCGCATCAATGTATTGCTGAACAAGGGTTAGTCCGTCGATAGAATCTTCAAATGATGAGCTATTGACATACTCAAGTATAGCTTCCTCTGACTTAAGCAACTGAACTCCGAGTCCCTTGCCTGCGCGGTTATGTTTTGTAATCACATTATCAAAAGGCAGTGCCTTATATGCTTTGACAATATCTTCGCGCGATGAAATCGCAAAAGTCATTGGCGTTAACAAACCAACCCGTTCCAACGCGGCATACTGAACTAATTTTGAAATTTCTAAATTGAGTGCTTTCCGACCATTCAGCGTATGGCTGCCTTGCGACTCCAGCCATGCCAAAATTCCAATAGTCATCTCGGGAGCAAAACGGTTACCTCGTGTATGAGAGGAAGCGCTCATTCGATTATAAAAAATACCTGGAGGTGCAGGGGCAGAAAAGTCAAAGATGGCTGACGATGTGTCCCAGTCTTGATGAGGAATTTGGTAATCTTTGAGCGCAGATAACAGTGGTGCCGTCCATTCCTCATTTTCATGGATAATGTAGACACTCGGAACACATGATTTCTTTTGAGCAAACATACCACCCCACCAAATTTATTGCCGGTTAAATAATTGGCCTCAATAAGGCTATATGAAGGCCAAGAAACTATGGAAAAATTACTAAGACCGGTTATCCAAATTTGCCTGTATTAAATAACGCCAGTAACCCGAGCCCTAAAATGCCATACCCGATAATAGAGAAAAGAATGGTTAAATAACCTATTATTAACCCGGCAAGCGCGATACCGTAACCGGTTTCAGATCCATTGCTATGACGAACTTGGTATCTTGCTATATGCCCGCAAACGATCGCACCGACTTGAGCAATAATAGGAATGACAAAGTTGGTAAGAATGCCAAGCAGAGATATCGCAAAAGAAATAACGGCCAACACATTCATTTTTGGATTGGTAACTTTTACCTCTATCTGATTTTGATCCGCCATTGAAAACCTCGATTTTACTCGTGCCAAAAGTGAGACAACACTTTTTAAATTTGCAGAAGTATAGGATGTTTGCAAACATAAACAAAGGCCGGCAGAGGTTTGGACTTATGCCGGTCAACCCGACAAAAGTTTTACAGGAGCCGCTTTAGTCCTACCAGATACTTTGCCATCCTCAGGCTCTATACTTGCTTTTTTAAAGCCGCACTTGCTGCATTTTACTTCCTCTGCAAACGCACTTACGTGAGTAAAGGCTCCACCTCGTTTAGTCTGAGCAGCCTCGATAGCATGATCAATGAGCATCAGGCGTATAGTGCCGCACCAACGACAGGTAATGCGCAGGTTCAGCTGCCTCTCTCGGTAATCGCCTAATGTTAGTTTAACTTCCACCACACTATTATAAATGAGAACATTTAAAGAACAAATAAAATTTTAATATTTGAATAGGAAAGGGAGTAAGGATTTGGAAAGCATAACCGGTCAATGCATTAAAATTTCTGTCTAAAACAAAATATTTTGATGTCATTTATGGCTGCGCTAACAACTGTAAATTCCTAGAATTGAAAGGCTATGCCCAGGCATCAATTAGTTAGGTTATTTTTTGCGCCAGACCCAAGTACCGTCACACCCTGCAAAGCTAGTTTTATGGGGTGGCGTATATCCGCCGGTACCTGCCACTCTGCTCCAAGTACCCTCACTCTCCCCAAGATAATCCCCACCATCCAAGTCGACAACATATGAACCATACGCATCCACTTCTCCGGTCATTTCAAATTCTCCAGAGGTACAATTTGACATCATAGTACCTGTAACCTGGCTATTTCTTATTTTAGCAATGAAAGTGTTAGCACCAGAACACAGTGTCGTGCAGGTGAGGTGACATGCCACATGCAATCATAAACATTCGTACCTGTGTTCTTTTGAATGGCAGAAGGGTCTTTTGCATTCACTGCAACACAAAAAAACATCATGCATAGGCATATAGCAAAGAATAAGTTCTTTATAATTATGCCAATAATCCGTTAGATTTTAAGGACAGTAGTGTCCTTCAATGCGATGATAAATTCAGTGCCAGATTTAATATCAAAAGCCCCCTTTGACTAAACCAAAAGGGGGCTTTTTCTGTAACACGGGCCATGTCAAGCGGATACGGCCCATATTATCTAAACTAGTTTGAGCCGTTGACCATGGTCAAGACCGTTTAATTACTTTTGGCATGTTTTGCAAAACCTTCGATAAATCCACGCTTGCTAATGAAACCATCAGTGCCAGGATTCAACTTTTCAAAAGAATTAACTTTTTTGGACGCTGGTGACGCATCAAACTCGGATTGTGATATTTTTCCGTCTTTATTTACATCAGTTTTATCGAAATAACTTTTTGCTTCGTCTTTCGACACCCCGTGCGAATGTGGAGCCCCGCCACAGCTACCAGCGTACGCCGATGTCATAGACAAAAGGGCAACAGTAAGTGCAACCGCGAATACTTTCATGTTTAAAACTCCATATTTATACTATTAAAGATACGTGTGTTGCCCAGTTACGGATCGGTTTAGATTGGAATAAATTTCTATGCGTGCAGCTATAATTACGGGCCAAATTTACTACCAGACAGCTTCGAGGTATCGATAAATACCACCCACCACGATAATCAAATTAAGACTACAAGGTAAAAGCTATTCCGCAGCTAATTTTTGAGGATCCATCGCAGCCAAGATTTTTGGAGGAGACATGGGAAGATCGCCCATACGCTTACCGATGGCGTTTTCGACAGCGATAGCAACAGCCGCTGGTGCAGGAACAAGCGGCGGCTCACCGACTCCACGAACACCATAGGGGTGTTTTGGATTGGGCACCTCAACAATTAGCGTATCTATCATTGGGACATCTGAAGCAACAGGCATGCGATAGTCTAGAAAACCAGTGTTCAATAACCGACCCTTATCGTCATAAATATATTCTTCATTCAACGCCCAACCTATACCCTGAACGGCCCCGCCTTGCATTTGACCCTCAACGTAATCCGGTGATATAGCCCGTCCCGCATCTAAAATGACCGTGTGCCGAACTGGTGTGGTGCCACCGGTTTCAGGATCAATTTCAACATCGCTAATTTGTGCGCAAAACGCTGCGCCTGCACCCTTCGCATTTATCTCGGAGTGCCCAGCAATTGGACCAACAGTACCGGGTGCCATTTTTGCGAGCTGTTTCAGGCTAAACGGTTCCAATTTGCCTGCATATTTGTCAGCGGGAAGCGCTTCACCAGAGTCCCAGCGAACTTCCTCTACTGGAATTTCCCACTTTAAGGCTGCTAAAGCACATAATTTTTCAATTATTTCCCGAGTAGCGTTAACAACTGCCATTCCAGTAGCGTACGTGGTCCTGCTACCCGCTGTTAAATGGTTATACCCCAGCGAAGCAGTATCAACCACCGCTGGCTTTACGAGCTCAATATCAATACCCAATTCCTCGGCTGCCATTGCTCTCATAGATGATCGCGACCCTCCAATATCGGGCGTTCCTAGGGCTAGTGTCAGTGTGCCGTCATCCAACAGATTAGCACTGGCACTACTTAAACCACCGCCATGCAACCAATACCCAAGCGCAACACCGCGACCTTGGTTCTGCTTCAATGATGCTTTGTAGTGGGGATGGTTTTTTGCCGCCTCCAGAACTTCAATGCAACCGATACGACCATGCTTTGTCCCCATCAGGGAGGTATCGCCCTCTTTGACAGCATTCTTGAGCCTCATTTCAATTGGATCTAATCCAAGTTCATTTGCCAACTCATTGATTACGGCCTCGGCTGCCCAAGTAGCCATTGGGGCTCCAGGGGCCCTGTAGGCAGCTGCTTTTGGACGGTTAACGCACACATCATGGCACGCTGTTCGGGCATTGGGGATTTTGTAAGGAGAGAAGAAACTGTCGGTGGCACGAGCGACCGGGCCGCCCTTGAAAGCTCCAGCCTGATACCAGATCTCTGCGTCGGCCGCAACAAGTGTACCATCTTTCATTGCCCCCATTTTTATACGGCAAACGGAGCCAACGGTAGGCCCCGTAGCGCGCAAAACCTCACCCCGTGTCATAACACTTCGAACTGGCCTACCGGTTTTCATAGAGAGAAGAATTGCTGCGGGTTCGTGATATATAGTGGTTTTACCCCCGAAACCACCTCCAATTTCTGATGCAGTTACACGGAATTTACTCATATCCAAATTTAGGAGCCTGCTTAATAAAGTGCGCGCAACAAAATGACCCTGCGTTGAGGTCCATAACTCCACCGCACCATCCTCCGACGAAGATGCTACACAGGCTAGCGGCTCAATATAACCCTGATGAACAGGCTGAGATGAAAATTCCCTCTCAATAACCAAATCTGATTTCTCAAATCCTTGCCCTAAGTCACCCTGCTCACCCCCAAGGGTGCGAAAGAGGTTGGATGGCTCTTTCGGCTTTGGCTCTATACCGAGTGTGAACTGGTGTTCGTGCAGTATAGGGGCCCCGGCCTGGGCTGCCTCATAAGGATCAAGAACATGCGGTAAAACTTCATATTCGACTTTTATTTTCCGTACCGCATGCTTAGCGATGGACTCGGTTGTAGCTGCTACCGCAGCGACAGCGTGCCCATCATACAGCACCTTCTCCCGGGCCATGATATTACGGGATAAATCATGAAAATCGCTTACTGCCGGACCAAAGGGTGGTTTTGCTGGCGGATGGTCAGGAACATCTTTGTGAGTGACCACCGCTTTAACACCCTTTACGGCTTCAGCTTCTGATGTATCGATTGAAAGGATTTTTGCGTGAGCATGCGGGCTGCGCAACATTCTCATATGGAGCATTCCGGGCAAAACCATGTCATCGCCGTATCTGGCCCTTCCAGTAACCTTATCTACACCATCTGGCCGGCGAGTATTGTTACCCACCCAGCGATAGTTACCGCCAACAACTCCGCTTTTTTGATTATCGCTCATTTATTTGCCCTCATCTCCGCTGCAGCATCAAGCACTGCTCGAATAATTTTGTCATACCCTGTACACCGGCACAAATTCCCAGCCAAACCAAATCGAAGCTCCGTTTCGGTAGGATCAGGGTTTTTTTCTAAAAACGCTTTGGCTTGCGTTATGATACCCGGAGTACAAATGCCGCACTGAAGCGCAGCGTGGTCCAGGAATTTTTGCTGAAGTGGGTGCAGAGTACCGCCTTGTGCCATACCCTCAACGGTCTCAATCTCAGCGCCGTCAACCTCCACACCGAGAACTAAGCATGAATTGACGGACCGACCATTCATGATGACCGTACAAGCACCACAATCGCCGGTTCCACAACCATTTTTTGTGCCAGTCATATGGAGTTCAGATCGCAGCACATCCATCAGGGTGTTGTGCGTATCACAATTAAACTCTGTCTCATCACCATTGATGGTGGTTGTCACGGAGTGCTTAGCCATTTTGTTTTTGCGCCCTCTCCCATGCAATAGCAGCTGTCCGCCGAACTAATACCCCAGCTACTTTTGTTCTATACTCAATTGTGCCACGCTTATCATCAATCGGGTTGCACGCTTCTCTTGCGGCCTTATCCAATTTCTCAAGCGTGCCTTCATCCAGCTTACTACCTACAAGGACATCCATAGCATCATGTACGAGCAATGCAGTTGGGGCCACTGCACCTAATGCCACTCGAGCGGTCGCGCACGTGCCATCTTCATTCAAAGACAAAGAAACGCCGGCTCCCACCACTGCAATGTCCATTTCTGTCCGAGGAATAAAGCGAAGGTAAGCATCGCCGGAGCGTTTCGGCGGCACTGGCAATACCAATGAAACGACAAATTCATTAGCTCCAAGAGCAGTTCGGCCAGGCGCTTGTGGAAATTTCTCAGCCGGAATCTCCCTGACACCCTCGGGGCCTGCGACAACTATCTTCG
Organism: Pseudomonadota bacterium; assembly: GCA_036339585.1. Classification (NCBI taxonomy): domain Bacteria; kingdom Pseudomonadati; phylum Pseudomonadota; species Pseudomonadota bacterium. Next base: position 28,045 of record JAYZAS010000024.1, on the reverse strand, counting down.
CCCCGGACGCGATTATTGCCGGAACACTGTCTGCTGCTGGCGAGGCATTACACAAATTACCGCCGATCGTAGCACGGCCCTGCACTTGCCACGATCCAATTAATTCGACAGCCTCGACCACTCCCGGCCACATTGCCGCTAATTCTTCATTTTCACACAATTCGGCTCCCGTCATGGCAGCACCGATTTTCACATAATCGGATGTAATTTCAATTCTTCTGGTTTCGTTGATGCGTTTGATGTCCACAATTAGGTCTGGATCGATCATTTCTTCACGCATTTGAACTAACAAGTCTGTTCCACCAGCGAGTACTTTCGCTCCGTCGACTTCTGACAACAAGCCTATAGCTGCATCAACCGTATTAGGCGCTTCGTAACGTAATCCTGCCACTTTTAACTATCTCCCACGTTGTTTCGACACTCAGTCGAAATTTGGTACTCAAACCTCACAGCTGCCATAAATATTTTATTCCACCTAGCAAAAACTTTCCAAGCAAGAATAATACTATGATCTTTAGCACCCTCAACTTCAATACACTTTTAATTACTACTAATTATAAATTTTTCAAGCCAGATAACCCATGTGCAAAGCGTATTTGAGGAAGCCTCACGGATCATCAGATCCCAAACATCACTTAACAATCAGAATTTTTTAAGTTTCAACAACTGTGATTGGAGCATGGACGCTCAATGAGAGCAGCAATTTCCCAAGTAACGCGCTTTTTCCTCTTCAGTTTCATAATCTCGCCTAGCCTCATTTCGATTGCATCACCCAAATGCCATCCCACTTTTTTGGATTTTTCTTTTTCATGATTTCGCAGCGTTCAATGTATGTCTTGGATAATTTATCTATTGGATTGGCCTTCAAACACTCCTTAAAGGACTTGATACTCTTATCCCAATCTCCCGATTTAAAAGAAATACGCCCTTCATTGAAATGATTGACTGTATCCATAAGGTTCGGAAAGCTATTTTGATTGTGATAATCTAAGACCTCTCTCACTCCCACAGGCTCCGTTTTCCCTTTTACAATGACATCATCAATGTATCTGATTTGGTAGGTACCTTTCAATTTTTTGAATGTGAAATCACTAATTAAAATGCGCGCCGAGTAGGCCTTACAAGCGCTTTCAAGACGAGCTGCAAGATTTACCCCGTCTCCAATCATCGTATAATCCATTCGCTTTGAAGACCCTATATTTCCAGACACTACCTTGTCAGTGTTAAGCCCCAAGCCCATGTCAACCGGCATTTGACCTTCTTTTTCGCGGATTTCATTCCACTCCCAAAGTCTTTTAATCATATTTACGCCGGCCCGTACCGCACGATCTTCATCATCGTCATGTGAAACGGGTATTCCAAACCCGGCCATGATGGCGTCGCCGATAAATTTATCAACCATCCCTCCTTGCTCACTGATTGCCTCTACCATTATGTTAAAGTAATCATTGAGGAGGGTAACTGTTCCTTGAGCCCCAAGGCTTTCCGTTATCGTCGTGAAACTACGTACGTCAGAAAAAAGTAACGTAACTTCAGTTTCCCGACCTCCCATTATGTCCGCACCTTTGTCCATAAGTTGGTCGGCAATCCCGGGATCTATATACCTCGACATGGTCGATTTCATGCGCTTTTCTTGAGAGATATCTTCGATAACAATCAGCGTGCCTAAATGATCCTGCACTTGATCCATTCTTCCCTCAGGGTCCTGATTATCTAAAGGTAGAAAACTTATATTTGCAGATACCATTTCAATACTGTCGTCTATTTCAGTACCAACCTCAAACTCAACATCAATAAGGTATTCATTCTCTCTCGTCTCTTCACAGGTTTTGATTTTCTCAAAAATCCACGCGCGTTCATTTTTGAAAAATTGATCCGCACCTTTCCCGATAATATCAACATTTTGCACCTTAAAAAGTTTCAAACCCGCTTTGTTACAGGTGATAACTTTTCCATCATCATCGATAGTGATAACAGCGTTGGACATGCTGGTAAGCATACTATGATTATAAGCACGCTCTTTAGCCACGTCCTCAAACAGCTTTGCATTTTCCAAAGCAATAGCTACCTGCTGCGTAAAAGCCTGGAGACGAGCCTCGTCTTCTTTATTAAAACTGCCTCCCTTCTTGTTAAGTGCCTGTGTGCACCCAATACATTCCCCATCTTTATTGATTACCGGTACACAAAGAATAGAGCTGGTAAAGTATCCAGTTTTCTTATCAAAGCTGGGATTAAATCTTAGATCAGCATAAGCGTGGGGAATGTTGATGGTCTCTTGTGATTGATATACAGCACCAGCTATCCCAACATCGTTTGGCATTCTGATTTCCCCTATTCCCTCACCCATCGCAACACGAGTAAATAGTTCGTTAGTTTTGGTATCGTTTAAAAATAATGTTGCTCGGTCCGCATTGAGCATTTTCGTAGACTCAACCATTACCCGTTGGAGCAATGTTCCAAGCTCAATCTCAGCGGTGACATCAGAAACAATGTCAAGAAATTGCATTTCTTTTTCTCGTGTCCTTTCCATTTCCTCGATGCCCTGGGCATTCTGGAGTGAAATGGACGCCTGAGAGGTGATGCCCTCGACCAATCGGAGCTCATGTTTGGTAAAGCGTCCTTTCTTTTTATTAAGAATTTGTATAACCCCAATCGTCTCGCCCCTCGCCGTCTTAATTGGAGCACAAATTATATTTTTTGTTTTAAATCCTGTTTGTTCATCGACTTTCGCATTGAATCTGTCATCATCGTAAGCATTGTGGATAATCTCACTCACACCAGACTGAAAAACAGCTCCAGCAATACCGGTGTTATTGAGTATTCGGATTTCCCGGGTGAGATCGCCTTGAGCAATTCTTGTGTAGAGCTCACCAGTCATCGGATCATTCAAAAAAAGACTGCCTCGGTCTGCACCCAGTTCTTCCGTTGTCAATTGAATAAGTGCCCACAAAATATCACTTAAATTTTTCAACCCTGAAATTTTGCGCGTAACAGAAAGCAGAAATTCAGTTTGGTGGAGCTTAGTCGTGGTCCGGTCTAATAAAGCCCTCAGTTGTTCTGCTGATCCAGCGCTGTCTGCACCAGCAACGGTTTTGTTGTTTTTTAAACCCTTGGTAGTCAATGGTGCCTCCTCAGGATTTCTTTTCGAGTTTTTCTCGTAGTGATGAAATAGTTTTCTTCAGTTGACTTTTCTCATCGGACATTTCGACCGATATTTTTTGTATTTTTGCTTCGTATTCAAATTTTTGACTTTCAAGCGTGTCGCGAAGCGTTGACACTGTTTTTTTCAATTGTCGGATCTCGTCCGCAGAACTTTGAATTGTATTTTGAACTGCTGTGTCTTTTTCGTAGCTGAGGCTCTCTAATTCATCACGCAGGGTTGAAACTGTTTTTCGCAACTGTCTGATTTCATCGGAAAAACCCTGTGCGGCCGATTGAGCTTCGGAAGCCTTTTCAAATTGAATATTTTCAAGGCTCTCGCGTAGACACACTATGGTATCTTTAAGCTGTCGTATCTCATCGGCATTCTTGGCATAGATATTTTGAATATTGCGTTCATTATCATGCTGAAGGCTTTCCAATTCATCTCGCAGAATTTTTATTGTTTCACGCAAACGGGCACCATCAAGCTGCGACTCGCGCAGAGCCTCCTCCATGCTGACACCTTTTTGCTGAACGACCATCACACGTTGAGCTTCTCTTTAACCCTGGCTAATCTGCTAATGTTATTTTCATGATCTCCAGCAAATCTGAGAACAATATGTTGTGCGCCTTGTTCAACATACTCCTGCAGCCAATCAACAGCTCCCTCTATAGTGCCTCCAAAACATGCTTGTCTCTTTTTGAGAATGTCCGGCCGCGCATGGTAATAGCTATATAAATATTCATCGATCCGTTCGTTTGCTACTTGAGGGTTATTATCAATGGCAATTGTAAGATATATAGAGGCGGTTACCTCGTCAGGATTACGCCCCTCAGCTGCAGTTAACTGCCGCACCTCTTTCAACAGCTTACCATAACCTTCAGCGTCAGGTCCGGTGGGAAACCAACCATCAAAATAACGCGCGGCACGCTTTAAAGCTCCCGGGACTGCGCCTCCACCCCAAATATGAGGACCACCTTTTTGATACGGCGTGGGACCAATAATACCCTTCTGTATCTTCCAAATTCCGTTCCAATCAACTTCTTCGCCAGTCCACAAAGCCTTGCAAAGCCTAACACCTTCTAAGAAACGGCCAACTCTTTTTTCCCACGGAACTCCGCATGCTTCAAACTCTGCGCGTATATTTGGCACATCGGAGGCTATGCCCATTCCAAGGACAATCCTTCCTTCCGATATTTGATCAACGGTTGCGATTTGATGTGCCAGTACAACTGGGTTCCGAAGCATCGGTATTAAAACAGCCGTACCAATCTTTACTTTAGACGTCCGAGCGGCAACTGCAGCCATTAATGTTATTGGATCATGTCTTGGGCGTGCAAGTATGGAATCACCTATCCAAATCGAATCGTACCCCAAACTTTCTGCTTTTTCAGCAAGCGAGAGTATTGGCGCAGCAGCAGGACGCCCTTCCATTATATTTTCACGCGTCGGCAAGAGATAACCAATTTTAAGGCCCATCGTAACATCCTTGTTGATTAACACTCATAACCTTTAGCGCGTTTGGCTAATTTTAAAAAGGCAGAGTAATTTAACAAGCTGGTTCGGAAAGCGAATAACGTTTAAAGTTGCAGTAAGTTTTTCCTATCCGTGGAGTTTCATATGAGCAATGAAGAAAAAATCGTCTTTCTCTATCGTGTTGGACACATCCCCCAAGAGATTGTCGATCACGCATTAAACACCGTGCCAAACGGATACACACTGACGTTTTCACCAGAAGAACACAGCGATGAAGAACGCAGGGCATTAGTCGCCGATGCGGACCATCTTATCTGTTATGGCAGAGGCTTCGACGACTTTGACGTTGCGACAAAGGCGAAAATTTTTCAGGTATTGAGCGCAGGCTTTGACCGTTTTGATATTCCTGCTTTTACGAAGGCGGGAATTCCCATTTGCAATAATGGGGGCGCTAACGCGCCGACGGTTGCCGAACACGCCATAATGCTCATGCTTTCAGTCTTTAAAAAGTTACCGGTCCATCATAACGGTCTCCACAACGGAGAATGGATCGGCCACCGATACGGACTGGAAATGCGCGAACTGCGTGGCAAACAAGTAGGAATTGTAGGTTTCGGTCATATCGGTCAACAGGTAGCACGCATTGCTAATGGATTTCTGGCCACCGTGGCGTTCTTTGATCCTCTTGAGATTTCGCAGTCTGTGAAGGACGAATATAAGGCAAGCCAGATGAACTTTAATAAACTCCTTGAAACTTCAGATGTGATTACCGTTCATACCCCTCTCAACAATGCAACACGCGGCATGATGAACAAGGAAGCTTTTTCGCAGATGAAAAATTCAGCGATATTTATCAGCACGGCGCGGGGGCCGGTAACGGTAGAGGCAGATCTCATCAACGCGCTCGATGTTGGTCAGATCGCCGGTGCCGGATTGGATGTCTTTGAAGAAGAGCCAACTCCAAACAACAATAAATTATTCAATCGCGATAACGTAGTGGTGACGCCCCATATGGCAGGAACAACTATAGACACCTCCTACAGAAGAATTGCTTTTGCCTTTGAAAATATTCAGAGGGTTTCTCGCGGAGAGAAACCTCTGGCCATAATTAATACTGACTTTCAAAACTAGGGGTTGGGATCAAAATATGTTCGGAATGGATGCGCGAAATAAGCTAATGAAACGCTACAAGAAAGGTTTTACTCTGCGGATGGTGTTGTTTGTACTCGGAATGGTGTGGACATACAGTGCATTTGCTATCTATGCAGAAGGCACAAATGATTTATCTACTACATTGGTTTTAATTGTAATCGTTCTCACATTTTTAGTGAGTATTGAGAGGGTATGCTTGGATAAAGGGCGTCGGGCGTACTGGGTGTTTGGACTACTGTTGAATCTACCGGGTTTACTGTTGGCTTTCACGGTCTACTGGCTGCGATGCAAAAGTAAATTGAAAAGGCAATTGTAAACAAGACGGCATATAATCTACTGATTTTTCTTGGGGACCTTCTTTCATTCAGTACACACACTCCACAACGAATATACAATCGAAATAGAGCTGGTCAGTTCGAAATACACCAACCTTCTAATTCGCGGCTTAAAATTTTTGCTAACATAGCGATACTTTCGTCACTCGCATTCAAACAAGGAATAACCGAAAAATTCTTTCCGCCAGCACGAATAAAATGAGCGCGGCTTTCATTTTCAATTTCATCCAATGTCTCGAGGCAATCCGCTGAAAATCCTGGTGTTATAACCACGATATTTTTTTTCCCAGATTCTGCTAGCTGAGCAAGCACCTCATCCGTGTAAGGTTCCAACCATGCAGCGGGACCAAACCGAGACTGAAAAGTCAGCTTAATTTTATCGGTGCTCAGGCCAAGACTCTCACCGAGCAATCTTGATGTTTTTGCAGCATGACAATGATATGGGTCTCCCGCCCGAAAATATTTCACCGGAAGACCATGAAAAGACGTTAAAATTACGTCGGGTTCCCATTCTAAATCCGATAAGTGTTTTTCCACCGATGTCTTCAATGCACTAATGTAGGCTGGATCATCGTGGTAAGGAGGCAAAGTACGGATAGCGGGTTGCCAACGCATTTTTTTAAGCGCATCAAAAGCTTTATCATAAGCTGTTGCCGACGTGGTGGCGCTATATTGGGGATACAATGCCGCGAGCAATATACGGTCACATCCCATATCTCTAAACTCTGAAAGCTTTTTAGCTATGGATGGTGATCCGTAACGCATGGCCCAATCCACGACTAAATGATCGTCCATCAGGGACGCAAGGCGTCTTGCCTGATCGCGGGTGATAGTGCGAAGTGGTGACTCATCGGCCGCGTTGTTCCAAACTCTCTCATAAGCTTTTGCACTTCGGCTCGGGCGTATGGACAATATTATTCCCTGAAGAATGGGTTGCCAGAGTAATGGGCTCATCTCAATAACGCGTCGATCACTCAGAAATTCGCTTAAATAACGTCTAACATCCCAATAGCCCGTGCTGTCAGGGGTCCCCAAGTTAATGATCAAAATTCCAACCTTAGAACTCGGTATTATGGGGTGCTTTTCATCCATAAGATTTAAATAGCGCAGTCCCTTCGTAGTTGCCATAGAAAGCAGGAATATTGTCCTTGCTTCTCCTATATTAAAAAAATTTGCTTTTGATGCTAGAATATAATGGAGATTTGAGTTGTAGGGTTACTAGCTATCAAATTTTATCTATAGGCGGAGGACAAAGATGACAGAAGCAGCAGGAAAAATATCCTTTGAAAACCGGGCTTACGACCGGTTCGAATTAACTCCCATTGCGGGAGCGCTGGGCGCTGAAGTCGTTGGTGTAGATGTTAATAACCTTGATGAAGAAACATTTGATGATCTTTACGCGGCCTGGCTACAATACCAAGTCCTAGCAATTAGAGGTCAAAAACTGACCCCAGAGCAACAAAAAGAATTTGGCCGCCGCTTTGGTGAGTTACAGCCGCATGTGTTCAACAAGTCGATCGAGGGTCATCCGGAAATTACGGAGATTCTGAAAACAGAGGATGAAACCCTCAATAATGGTGGGCGCTGGCACACGGACCAGCAATACAGGCCGGAGCCAGCCAAAATGACAATGCTATATGCGCATGAAATGCCGCCTCATGGAGGCGATACCTCATTCTCAAGCACCTATCTTGGCTATGAGACTTTATCTGATGGCATGAAAGAAACACTAGCCGGCTTAAAGGGCGTAAATAATGGCGATAGCAAAAATCACCCTACCGGCCTAACTCGGATGGAACGTCAAAAAGCTGGTGTGGGGACAATACCCCAAATCGACCCAGGTGATGCTGTTACTATTTCGGAGCATCCTATCATTCGAACACATCCGGAAACGGGGCGAAAAGTTTTATATGTGGGTTCTCATACGGAGCGAATTGCAGGCTGGACAAAAGATGAAAGTGCGGCACTTCTGGATTACTTGAAAACTCACAATGGCCAGCTTCATCATACGTGCAGAATAAAATGGGAGGTCGGCACCATTACTATGTGGGATAATCGCTGTTGCCTTCATTTTGCGTTGAACGATTATCACGGGTATAGGCGTCGCGTGCACAAGTTACTAATTAAGGGGGACGTACCGTTTTAATCAGGCTTAGGCTGAAAACCCAAAGAACCCTCGTATTTTTTCAGCACATCCTCGGAGGGGAGATACTCCTTCTCTAATGCCTTTATGTCAGGAAAGCCCACAAATGAGTGAAGGTCTCCTGTAGGGTGGTCTTTGCCTTCGGACAGAAATTGTTGCACATAATCCACGTCGCCTTCCGAAAAATCGTGCATATAATCCCAGATAGCACGAGCAGTTGTTCGAAGCGCTCCGGTAGCATTGCTGACCATTTTGACGCCATATGATCTGAGTTTCTCCTTCGAGATCATCGGGGAAACACCGGTGCGATTATAGTGAATAGGCACTGAAACCTCTTGGCACACACGTTCAATTTCCTCTTCAGACACCAGACCCTCGGGAAAAATCATATCCGCTCCAGCCTCGGCATAGGCCTTGGCCCGAGTGATTACGTCATCCAATGTCCCTCCCGCTACACCGCGCGCATCGGTGCGAGCTACCAATAGAAAATCCGAATCCATTTCGTCCCGAACTTTAGCTGCAGCACGGTACTTACCAACCGCCTCTTCTATGGATATCACCTCTTTTCCAGCAACATGACCGCACCTTTTTGGCGCTACCTGATCTTCCATATGAATAGCTGCCGCACCGGCCTTAATAAAATCTTCAGTTGTCCGCATAACATTTATGGCGTTACCAAATCCTGTATCCACATCTACGAGAACTGGGATGTTGACTGAACTGGTCACATAATTAGTGACCATTGCAAGCTCATTCAATGTTACAAGTCCGACATCCGGTTTTCCTAGTAGACTTACGGAAACTGCATACCCAGAGATGCCACAACACTGAAACCCTGCCGCCTCAATAATTTTGGCACTCAGTGCATTATAAGCACCCGGCTTGACCAGAATACCTGGCTGCTCGACAAGGTCGCGTAATTGCTTTGACATTTTTTTTTCCATAGGTCCTCCCACATCGCCTTTGTAAAAAATATCGCTGATAAATAATTTAGACAAAAGGAATAATTATTTGATATCGGTGTTTGTTGGTGACAGATGTAGGGGTAGCCGGATTAATTACGCAAGAAAAAATACGCAATAAAACAGCAGTATCCTTTTTATTTGCTTTCGGAATATTTCAGATGCCGAGGATTACTTATTTCAAGACGCCTTCGGGTATTTTCTACAAGCACTGAGTAGACCGCATCACTGTCATCAAATTTACCAGATCGAATATCAGAAGAAAGAATACTCTTTAATTCAGCGAAATCCGCGCGCATCTCGTTGGGATAAAGCCTCTTTAAATTTGATATAGTCGTTACCTCAAGCTCAATCGATCCGTTTAATTCACGAGCTGCAATGGCCATGGCGCTGGAAATCATAAGCAGATTCAATTTTTGTGAAGTTGGCGTATTCGGGAGGACCTGATTACGCAAGAGAGATATTGCTGTCTCCAGCAAATCCTTAGCGGTTGGACTATTACGTTCCACATCAACCTCTTTGTTTATTTTTAGGATCAGTCATCCGAAGCAACTCCCATTCTAACTCGGCGCAGACCCGACCGGTAAGCGCTAAATGAAGGGATTCCTCTCCTCCAGACACATGCCGTTCACCTTGTTGAATAGCAATTACCGCCCAACGCATGTGAGCAAACGTCTCCCAATAAAAAGCCTGGGCCGGATCAATACTCCTCCCACTTACCTCAGTATAGCCCCGGTAAAATGCTTCGCGCGACCCTATACCCCCAGCCTCCAGACCGAAGTTTCCAAAGCGCCAACAGCGCGCACAAAACCATCCAATATCTTCGTGAAAATCACTCCAATCAGCAAACTCCCAATCCAGAATTCCCGTAAGAACTCCATTATCGAGCATCAGATTACCTACACGATAATCACGATGATTTAGAACCAAAATCATATTTTCGGGCGCATTTAATTCGAGCCAACGCAAACCCCATTCAATTGTTGGGTAGGCTTCAGGCAATCTATCTAGACACTCTCTAAAAAATTCAACTCCAGCTGCTGCTGGCGTCGGATCAGGAATTTTAAGGAAATCAAAAGAATGGCTGCCTGGCGTGATTGAGTGGATTTTAGCGAGCTGACCTCCCAAGTGCTCAAGAAGCCCCTCCGCATTTGTCTTGACCGCTTCATCCTTGACCAGTATGTGCCCCTCAGCAACGCCTTTAACCCTGCGCATTATGTAGAAAGGACGCCCAAAGACAGAGGAATCTGAACAGACCCATAAAGGTTCCGGCACCATAACACCCGCTTCATAGGCCTTCTTGAGGACCTGGAATTCATGGGCACGGGAATGGCTTACTTCAACAACCGAAGGCGCATCAGTTCGCAAAACCAATTCATGCGCCCCATTTAAAAGACCACCGTCGAATGTCACATCAAGGGCATAATTTTCCTGTATAGCCCCGCCACTCATCTTCTCAAATTGAGTTATGCGGCAACTACCTGCTTCAGCCTTTTCAGAGAGAAACCCTGATAGTTTTTCTAACCCCAATGCCAAAAGTCCGCCCCATCGGCGTAAAGATTTTTCGCAAGCACCATTTTGTGAACTTCAGAAGCTCCATCAACTAATCTTGCTTGGCGAGCATAGCGGTAAATCCATTCAAGTACCGTGTCCTTCGAATAACCTCGTGCTCCATTGAGCTGTATGGCCGTATCCACAGCTTTATGAAGGGTATCAGCAACTTGTATTTTCGCCATTGATATTTCCTTGCGAGCGAAGTCTCCCTGATCTAACTTCCATGCCGCATGCATAACAAGCATCCGACCAATCTGAATTTCCATTGCCGCTTCGCCAAGCAGCCATTGAACACTTTCTCTATCAGCAAGCTTGATACCAAACCCCTCACGCTTGCCCACGTACTCAGTGGCAATTTCTAATGCACGCCTTGCAAGACCCAGCCATCGCATGCAATGGGTCAATCGAGCCGGACCCAGTCTTATTTGGGTTAATTTAAGTCCGTCCCCAACATCCATTAGTCGATCCTCGTCCGGAATTTCCATATCTTCGAAAAAAATCTCGCAATGTCCCCCATGTTCTTCTGGCCCCATGATCGGAATGCGCCTTTCAATCCTCCATCCTGGTGTGTCGCGGTGAAACAAGAAGGCAGACAACCCTTTACGCGCATCCTGTGATGTCCGAGCGATAAGGATAAAATGTTCAGCAACTCCGGCACCAGTGATGTACCATTTGTGACCATTGACTATCCATTTGTCTCCCTTTCTCTCAGCTCGAGTTCTCATCATCGACGGGTCTGACCCAGAACCAGGATGAGGCTCTGTCATTATGAAAGAAGAGCGCACTTTCCCCTCTGCAATGGCGGGCAGCCACTTTTCCTGCTGATCGAGGCGAGCCACTTGAGACAATACTCGCATATTCCCATCATCAGGCGCAGAAGCATTGAAACAAACAGGACCAAAGATCGAACGATTCATTTCTTCGTAACACGAGGCTATCTCAGTCATGGAAAACCCCCGCCCTCCCCATTTTTCGGGAAGGGACAAGGACCATAAACCGTTTTTTTTCGTTAGCTCTTTCAGTTTTTCAAGGGGTGCTGATGCTATATTTTCGTGCTCGTCGAAATTAGTTCGTTCACTCTCAAGCGGAATAATATGGTCATCTACGATTTTACGTATCCGCGCTCGTGATGCCTCTGACCGTTCCGTAAGGTTAAAATCCATTTTTCATTACCTTATCATTTTATTTTAGGAACAGGAGACCATGGCGCGGGCGTAAGAATTTGGCTTTCTTGTTTAACAATGAGTTCCGCCTCTCGTTGCTTAGCAAGATAGGTTTGCCATTCTTTTGTTCTGTGTAATTTTGCACGTCTGCGTGTTCTTTCAGAAAGACTTTTGTAAGCCCACATGTGCACTATTTGGTTTAGCTCTCCAACCTCAGGGTAAAACCACCCAACAAGACCGCCTAGTGTCCTGGTTTGAACCTGTAGACCGTATTTTTTATAAATTTCCATATATTGCGCCACACCGCCAGAACGTAGACTATAGGTCCGCTTCTCAATGATCATTTTTTTATCTCCGATTTTTCAATGATTGAGAGAGATGTTTATTCAGGCGAGCATAAGAGTGTGCCCACCGTCTACCGGAACCAAAGCCCCCGTAATGTAGGCAGATGCATCACCAGCTAAAAGCACAACTATGCCACCAAGATCTTCTGGCTCACCAAAACGCCTTTGGGGAATAGATTTCAACATGGCTCGACCTGCATTTGATTGTAAATAATTTCTATTGATGTCAGTCTCAATGTATCCGGGCGCTATGGCATTTACACGGATACCATACCGCGCCCATTCGGCAGCGAGCGAACGCGTCAGCTGAACCAATGCCGCTTTCGAAACACCGTAAGGCATCGTGCCTTTTTGCACTTTAAAAGCAAGCACAGAAGCTATGTTCACGATGGAGCCACCATTACCGCTATGTATCATTCGCTCGGCTACCGATTTTGCTACCAACCACGCACCTTTTAAATTTGTATCCAAAACGGTATCCCATTCTTCCTCATCAACCCCAAGTGCAGCGCTTGAGTTTGCCACTCCCGAATTATTGATCAAGATTGATATACCGCCTAGTTTACTATCAGCTTCGAGGATACCCTTCTCAACACTATTAACGTCAGTCACATCCATTTTAATCGGCACTAAACCCTGAACTTCAGTTGCCAAATTCTCAAGCCTGTCTAGTCGCCTTGCACCAACTGCTACTTTCGCACCCTCACCAGCCAACAAACGCGCAAAATAAGCACCCAGCCTTCCAGAACCCCCGGTGACAAGCGCAGTCTTTCCGTCAAGCATTCCCACAAATCACCCCTTTTTTGCTAGTTCGCGAAGCGCAAACTTTTGAATTTTACCGGTCGATGTCTTAGGAAGCTCGCCAAACACAATCCGAGAGGGTACTTTAAAATTAGCCATGTTTTCTCGGCAATACAAAATGATCTCCTCCTCGGTAATACAACCTGCATCCCCTACCAAGGTTACAAAAGCGCAGGGTGTTTCACCCCATTTATCATGGGATACTGCGACAACTGCGGCCTCCATTATTAAGGGATGGCGATAAAGAACTTCTTCAACTTCGAGACTGGAAATATTTTCTCCACCGGAAATAATTATGTCCTTTGCCCTATCCTTAATCTCTACATAGCCATCTGGGTGGACAACTGCGAGATCACCCGTATGGAACCAGCCCCCCTTCAGTGCCGTTTTTGTGGCATGTGCATTCTTTAAATATCCTTTCATGATGGTATTACTTCTCAGGACTATCTCGCCAACAGTTTCAGCATCAAAGGGAACATCTTTTTGCGTATCAAGATCCACCACCCTTTGATCCTCCATGCTTATCGTCCGGACCCCTTGACGCGCAACCTTAGCAACCTGCGCGTCAAATTCTAAGGCATCCCATTCAGGCTGCCAATCGCATACAGTCGAAGGTCCATAACTCTCGGTCAATCCATATAGATGACGCACATTGAAACCCATCTCTTGCATACCCGAAAGAACAGAGCTTGGAGGGGCGGCGCCGCCAGTGGCTATCTCTATCGGTCCGTGAATAAATTCATCTTTTACTTCTTTTGGTGCATGTATCAGCATATTGAGGACGACTGGCGCACCCGCTAGATGGGTAACACGATGCTTTCTTATAAGATTAAAAATTTCTGAAGGATCAACTGTACGTAGGCACACATGCGTGCCACCCACAACGCTAATTCCCCATGTATTGCACCAACCATTGCAATGGAACATAGGAAGGGTCCAGAGGTATGTGGTGTCCGAAGTAAAACCAAATGCAGAAGACGAACCCATCGCATTTAAGTAGGCACCTCGGTGGTGGTATACCACACCCTTCGGGTCTCCTGTCGTTCCGGATGTATAATTAAGAGCGATTGCATCCCATTCATCATCAGGCCTATGCCATTTGAAGTGCGGATCTCCCTCGTCGAGGAGACCTTCATAATCAATGTTACCGAGTGACTTTCCGTCTATAATTTGAGGATGATCTATATCAACAACCATTATTTGATGATCAACTTTTTGGAGAGCAACCTCCATAACTGTTGAAAAGGCGCGATCAGTTAGTAGGACTTTTGTCTCGGCATGAGCGAGAATAAAGGCAATGGCATCTGCATCTAATCGAGTATTCATCGCATTGATTACGGCGCCAATCATTGGGACACCGTAATGGGCCTCAAGAAGTGCTGGCACATTAGGCGCCATTACCGAGACTGTATCACCTTTTCCGACGCCGTATTTTCGCAACGCAGAACCAAGCCGCTTACAACGCACAAAAAATTGCTTATAATCAAAACTTGTAGCGCCATCGATAACAGCGATTTTATTAGGACAGGCTAGAGAACACCTCTCCAGAAAACTGATCGGCGTGAGTGATTGGTAATTCGCCGGACATTTGCCAAGGTTTTCATCATATTTAGAAATGACACTCACCATGTATCTTTCTCAAAGTAGCCAGACTAAGAATCTAACTTTAATTATTCATCACCAAAGTTATCATAACTGCATTTTCAGGACCAAAAATAGGTTTCCGGTAAATCCAAAAGTAGGTTAGCAGAGTTATTACGCTTTAGCATCTAACTATCCATCGCAGCGGGCACGGGTTAGAAATAAGATCTGTATTGTGTCACTATTAATTAGGAGAAACCTTCCATGACAATGAAACGTGTTGTGCTAGAGATTGGAATGGGCACTGATATTAGAGGCAGTGACCCAACAAAAGCAGCAGTGCGCGCATTACGCGATGCTCTTTGGCATAACTCACTTAGCATTGCGAAAGCGCTTAATATGGATACTGACTCAATGATCACCGAAGTTACTATCGGAGTGCCAGACCCTGACAGCGTTGACAAAGACGAAGTATTAGCTGTTCTCCCTCACGGTACTGGATCGATAAATGTGGTTGAAGGAGGGTTAAAGATTCCCAAGGATGACAGTGACGATAACACGCTTATCGCACATGCAGCCGCAGTTGTGCACTTAGACCTAGCTTAGAGGACGGATACATGCCCTTGAAACGAGTAATATTAGAAATGGGTTCTGGCAATGACTTACATGGCTGCGATTATACCAAGGCCGCCATACGCGCAGTTGAGGATGCCCTTCATCATAGCTCTCTAACAATGATACGAACGCTTAACATCAACAAAAATGATGTGAAAGTAGACGTTACAATTGGCGTTCAGAAGCCAGATCAAGTTGACACAAACGCTGTTAAGAAAATACTACCAGTTGGTAGTGTGACAGTCTCAGCAGTTCTCGGCGGCTTGGATGTTCCCGATGATGAGCGAGATGACCCTGCAGTAATTGCAAGTGCTGCAATTGATGTCCGTTTGGATCTTCCCTAACACTGATTTGTTTTTTCAGCAGCTTCCCTAGTAGCGAGATCGGCCAATTCGCGCGCTATTTTTGTTACACCATCTAATCTTTGGTCAGGCATGGGCCAGTCAGAGCGGAACACAAGACTTTGATCGGGCCGTAGCTTTACATTTGTAGGATGCCGCTGAATATATTCGACCAGTGCTAACGGATTGGCAAATCGGGATTCTCGCAATACAACTGAAGCACCCCCGGTGCCGGCATCAACCTTTTCTACTCCAGCATTGCGACAAAGGTTTTTGATTTCCATGACCTTCAACAAATTTTCAACTGGTTTGGGTATCGGACCGAAGCGGTCTATCAACTCTGATGCAAATGCTTCAATCTCAGTCGAGGATCCAATCTTCGAGAGTCTTCTGTATAAACCTAATCGCAGGCCTAGATCTGCAACGTATTCATCAGGGATCAATACAGCCACACCCAACGAAATTTGTGGGGACCAATCTTCCTTACGTACAGACACACCCGTCTTTTCTTCCTGCAATTCAGCAACGGCTTCTTCCAGCATATGTTGATAAAGTTCAACTCCTACCTCTTTAATATGCCCAGATTGTTCACCGCCAAGGAGATTTCCTGCTCCACGGATATCTAGGTCATGGCTTGCCAATGTAAATCCAGCGCCGAGGGTGTCCAATGTTTGCATCACAGAAAGGCGTTTTTGGGCAGAGCCGGACAAAATTTGTCCTGAGGGCAGCGTGAAGTATGCGTAAGCCCGCGCTTTGCCACGACCAATCCGCCCCCTCAATTGATAAAGTTGGGAAAGACCAAATCGATCAGCGCGATGCACTAACATTGTGTTGGCATTAGGAATATCGATGCCAGCCTCTATTATATTGGTTGATAATAGAATATCGGCCTTGCGTTGATTAAAATCATTGATAACCGCTTCCAAAACCCGAGGAGCCATTTGACCATGTGCGATAGCAACCCTCGCATCTGGCGCGAGTTCGGAAAGACGCTTTTCTAGGCGCTCTATGTCTGCAATTCTTGGGCATACATAGAATATCTGCCCCCCACGATGTCGCTCTCTATTGATAGCTTCCCGAATAACTACGGGATCAAATGGCAACACAAATGAGCGGATAGATAGGCGATCCACAGGCGGGCTGGCTATCATGCTCATGTCTCGTGCCCCAGCAAGGGCTAATTGAAGAGTTCGGGGAATAGGCGTTGCTGTGAGCGTTAAAACATGGAGGCCCCTCCGCAAATCTTTGAGACGCTCTTTTTGGGAAACACCAAAATGTTGTTCCTCATCAACTACAAGTAATCCAATGTTATTAAATTCAACATCCTTCGCCAGAAGTGTATGCGTGCCGACAACAATATCAATCTCACCATTTTTTAATTGTTCCTTAGTGGTTTTCGCTTCTTTAGCGCCAACCAAGCGTGAAAGCTGTGATACATTTATCGGGAGACCAGCAAAGCGTTGTTTAAAGGTTTCATGATGTTGAAACGCCAGTAGCGTGGTAGGCACGACAACTGCCACTTGATAACCATTTGATGCAGCTACGAAAGCGGCACGCATAGCAACTTCTGTTTTTCCGAAACCAACATCACCACATATCAATCGATCCATGGCATGCGTTTGCCCTAGATCAGAAATCACATCCTCAATCGCATTTCGTTGATCTTCAGTCTCATCCCATGCAAAACGAGCAGAGAACTCTTCATAGGCGCCGGGCGGCGGCGACATTGCCGGCGCTAGGATAAGCGTACGTTCAGCCGCTAGCTTCATCAATTTATCTGCCATGTCGTTGATCCGCTCTTTGACAGCTGCTCTCCGCGCCTGCCACGAAACTGCCCCGAGCCTGTCGAGAAAGGCATTTGATTTTTCTGCACCGTAACGCGACAGCGTATCGATATTTTCAACTGGAATGAAAAGTCGATCCTCGCCAGCATAAATTAACCGCACACAATCATGAGGGGCACCATCGACGGTAAGACTTTCTAGTCCATCATACCGCCCGACACCGTTATCAATGTGAACAACGAGATCACCCAACTCCATCGAACCTACTTCAGAAATATATTCTTTGGCATGCCGACGACGCTTAGCAGAACGGGCTAATCGATCGCCAAGGATATCTTCCTCACTTAAAACAAGAAGTTCAGACGCGTTAAATCCGTGGGTTGTTTCCCAAACTGTGATATATGCCTCATTAGGCTTAAGCATTCCCTTAACATCAGGCCAGCTGTCTACATTTACGAGTGCCGTTGAGCCACCACTTGTAATAAGCTTACCTAATCGATCGCGAGAACCAACACTCGCTGCTGCAATTATGACTGGCTTTTTGCGTCCCACATCCCTGATGACATTATCAACCTCTTTAAAAAGGTTAATGTCTTCACGCTGCCTTGCTTCAATGAAATCGGTCGACGCCCGTGCCTTTGCGGTTTCTCCGCCCTCCTCATACGGGGAATAAAAATAACACTCGTTATGCCCTATCGCGTCTTCCCACTCTGCTAGCCTAAGAAACATTTCCTCTTGTTCAACAGGACGATAGACAGGGTCATGTTGATTCGTAGCCTCTCTCAGGTTAGATGGCAGAAAATCGATACGGGCATTGTAATGGTCGTTAATTGTTTGCTGGCGCTCCTGAAAAGCATGTTCCCATTGATGGTCAAACGATAGTGCGGAATTAGGTAAGTAATCGAAAAGAGTTTCTAATTTCTCATGAAAAAATGGAAGCCAATGTTCGTACCCAGGTGGACGCCGGCCTGCGCTCACCGCCTCATACACAACGTCGTTTTCGCAAGGAACACCGAAAGCATTCCTATAACGGGCTCGAAAAAGCGCAATACTGTCCTTATCGAGCGATGCTTCACTAATTGGCTGCAAGTTTAGATTTTCGCGTTTCATTTTTGATCGCTGGGTAACAGCATCAAAGCACCGGATTGATTCAACTTGCTCCCCAAAGAAATCAAGCCGAAGTGGGTCGGGTTCACCTGGGCAAAAAATGTCAATTATGCCACCCCGAATTGCATACTCGCCTGTTTCACGGACCGTTTCAGCATGCAGATAACCATTCCGAACAAGAAATTGAACTAATGCGTCACGATCAACAGTCTCCCCAACCGCAATGCTCATAGTGCTATTTTGTATAAATGACCTTGGCGGTATTCGCTGTGTGATGGCGCTTACTGTCGTAAGTACAATCTTTGGGGTATTTGCTTCATTTATGAGACTTTTCAGAGTAGTGAGGCGTCGCGCTGTGATGTCGGTGATTGGAGACACCCGATCGTATGGCAAACAATCCCAAGCGGGGAAATCTGCTACCTTAAGATTCGGCGAGAAAAAAGCGAGAGCTTTCAGCAATAAATCGAGACGGGCATCATCGCGGCATACGTGCACGATAGGCGCTGCTGCTTTATAGGCAGACTGCGATAATAAAAAGGCATCATAGCCTTCCGGTACACCGCCTATCCGTCTTTCTTTTTTCGCAGCCACAGCTTTAGCGATGCCCGCCCTCAGCACAAAATCTGCTTAAACGTTCAGTCAAATCACAGACCACATTCGCAGGCCATGGGGTATTACCAGAAATCCAATTGTAAAGATCTAGGTCATTGTGCCCAAGAATGACTTCAAGCTGATCTAGCTCTGCCGGTTCCATTTTTTCAATATGTGCATCCGCGAAACGTCCGAGCAGCATATCAGCTTCCTTTGTTCCGCGATGCCAGCACCGGAAACGCAAACGCCTGCGCCTCACATCAATGTCATTTATGTTTTTCATGTATCCACATATAGGGCGCTTTGCTCCGTTGGTAAATTGTTGGTTGTGAACCACCTATTTTGTACAATACCTAATGACATATACATTTCGTATTATTTGCAGCCAAACATAAAGTTTAAAAATCTTGCGCCCAGAAATACTATTCTCTCTTTTCACTCCCGCCACCACCTTAAAAGGTGTTGGTCCACGCTTGGCAAAATCAATTGAGGCTTTAGCCGGACCAAATTTGGTTGATCTAATTTGGCACATGCCGCGTGAAATAATTGATCGCCGACTGAAGCCTACTATATCGGATGCACCTATAGGTTCCGTATGCACACTCACTATTACAATCCTAAAGCATGAAAGAGGATTTAAACGTAGCCCATATAAAGTTCGCTGTAGTGATAAAACCGGTACGATTACATTAGTTTTTTTTCACCCCAAGGAAGACTATTTGTTGCGCGTTTTGCCTGTAGGGGAGCGACGATTAGTGAGCGGCTTTGTAGAGCAATTCAACGATGGCAAACAGATAACACATCCGGATTATATTTTAAAAGTTGAGGAAGCTGAGACGCTACCTTCCGTTGAGCCAGTCTATCCACTTACTGCGGGCTTGACAGTTAAAACCCTTGGAAAGGCGATACGGGGGGCTATCGAGAAATTACCCAATCTAAATGAATGGTTGGATCCTGCTTTGCAGAAACAGCGTGGATGGCCATCTTGGAATGATGCCGTGCAAAAAATTCACTCGCCGCAGAGTCATCGAGATCTTGACCCGGAAAACGTATATCGTAGCCGTCTCGCTTATGATGAATTACTCGCAAATCAATTGGCCTTAGCTTTGATACGGCGAGCATCTCGTAAACTTCCTGGCCGGTCGATGCGCGGTAATAACGAACTACGAAGACACGTTCTTGCGTCACTGCCTTTCGAATTAACAGATGCACAAAAAAATGCATTGGCCGAAATTAACAACGATATGTTGCAACCAGGCCGAATGCTTCGTTTATTGCAAGGAGATGTTGGAAGTGGGAAAACTGTAGTCGCACTGCTTGCAGCTTTAACTGCTATAGAAGACGGCGGACAAGTAGCATTGATGGCGCCAACGGAAATTCTTGCTCGCCAACATTTTGATACTTTCAAAAACCTTCTCTCGGTTACTAAAATCACAATAAATGTCCTAACTGGTCGCGATCGTGGCCCAACACGAAATGAAATATTAAGAGGACTTGAAGATGGTTCACTTTCGCTAGTTGTAGGCACTCATGCTCTCTTTCAAAAAGATGTGACTTACAAAAATCTCCTGCTGGCCGTAATAGACGAACAACATAGGTTTGGCGTGCATCAACGGCTCAGCCTTGCAAGCAAGGGGTACGGCATCGATACACTCGTGATGACTGCAACTCCTATTCCAAGGTCACTATTACTTACTGCATATGGTGATCTCGACTGCTCCCGTTTAATAGGAAAACCCCCAGGCCGAGAGGCCGTTGACACACGTATTATACCGAACAACCGATTACCCGATGTAATTTCGAGTGTCGGGCGGGCCATTCAAAAAAATGCGAAAGTATATTGGATTTGCCCTCTGATTGAAGAATCAGAAACAATTGATCTTGCAAATGCCGAAGCGCGCTATTCTTCCCTCAAAAATCAATTTAATGAGAAGGTAGAGCTTATTCACGGTAGAATGAAAGCTTTTGAAAAGGATGCGGCAATGTCTCGGTTTGTTTCTGGGTCAGCATCGATATTAGTGGCAACGACAGTCATTGAAGTGGGCGTTGATGTTCCAGAAGCTACTATTATGGTGATTGAACATGCTGAAAGATTTGGGCTCGCTCAACTTCATCAACTCAGGGGACGCGTCGGTAGAGGGATGCAAAAATCCACTTGTTTGCTAGTCTACGCACCTCCTTTGGGTGTCACTGCACGCGCGAGGCTATCGATAATGAGAGACACCGACGATGGCTTTCTAATATCAGAAAAAGATTTAGAACTTCGGGGGGGGGGTGAGATTTTAGGTACTCGCCAAAGTGGTATTCCCGCCTTCCGGCTTGCAGATATGCAGATACATTCCGACTTGCTTGCTGTTGCACAGGATGATGCGAAGCTTATCTTGCAAAAAGATCCCGAATTAGAAAGTGATCGTGGAAAAGCCCTTAGAAATCTTCTATATCTTTTTGAAAGGGATGAAGCAGTGACCCTGCTGCGGTCTGGCTGACCGGATTACGTTCGGGTGTTACTTTTCATCTTTTAAAAGCCGCGTCCCACCATTTTTTTCCCGGTCTAAATCAAGGACTTCATATGTACGCGATGAGACGACAGGAGCTTTCTGGTCATCTATTGGCCTCCTGTCTGGAGGGGTCACAATCCCGCCAGAAATCACCATTTTTACCGCTTCCTCTACACTCATATTTAAAATTACCAAATCTTCGCGAGGAACAAACAATAAAAAGCCTGAAGTAGGATTTGGAGTGGTGGGTAGAAATATGTTTATCACTTCCTCATTCGTGAGATTTTGCACCTCACCTTCTGTCTCGCCCGTTATAAACCCGACCGCCCATATTCCCCGACGAGGATACTCAACAAGCACCGCCTGACGAAAAGCCTGAGATTTTTGTTGCAGAACGGTTTCAAGTATTTGCTTAATCGAACTGTAAACGCTTCGGATCACCGGCATGCGCGCAAGAATATTCTCGCCCAAATTAACAATATAGCGTCCAACAAAACCGGCTGCTAACGTGCCTATTAAAGTAATGGTTATGAGTAGTATGACTACACCTAACCCCGGCAAGCCGATTTCAAATCCAACAACCTCTTTCAAATAAGTATCAGGGTTCCATGCAGAAGGAATTATTGGCACAATCTGGCTGTCAACAAAGAGTATAAACCAACGCGCTACAGCAAAAGTAATAGCAAGCGGCATCGTAACCAAAATACCTGCGAAAAAATAACCCCGAACGCGCCTGAATAATCGCGCTCTGCGTTTGCCGTTTGATTTCTCAGTTGATATTGCTTTTGAATTACGTTTGTTTTTGCTCATAGCTACCGCAATTTTATTTACCTATGCCCGATCATGAGCAACGAAGTGATATATGCTACTGTAAGGAATAGCCAATCATTTTAGTTTGAACGTGCGATCACGCTGATAATTTTCGTATGGAGATCACCGTAACGCTTGGGCCACCTGATCCCTTCACAATGGAAAGCACTCTCGCCATGGAAAAGCAATCACTCACTGTCATAGATCTACTTAAACCAATGCAAAAAAGGGACAGAATTAAACTTGAGCAACGCTGCACATGGAGAAACGTAAAACACAATGAAGTCATCCTTGATAGGCAATCGGAAAGTTCAGAAATATATTTTATAGTATCTGGACGGGTTCGAGTAGTGAACTACTCGATGTCTGGCCGAGAAATAACTTTTGACGATATGGGGCGCGGGCAATATTTTGGACAACTGGCGGCTCTCGATAATCAGCCTCGCTCTGCAAACGTAATAGCAGTTGAGGATACACTCTTGGCGTCTTTAGCAAGAACCCCATTCAAAGAGTTGTTGTTGAACTATCCGGAGGTATCTTTAAAGCTGTTGACAGAAATGGCACAAATCATCCGTATATCAACCGATCGGATCATGGATTTAAGCACTCTCGGCGCCAACAATAGGGTTCTTGCAGAACTCCTGCGCTTAGCCCATTCCTGCGCCTCAAATGAAAACAGTGCAATAATAAAACCTGTCCCAGTGCACAACGATATCGCAAGCCGTGTTTCCACAACTCGTGAAACAGTGGCACGTGTCTTTAGCGACCTTTCTAAGCGCAAACTCATTCAGCGCAACGGAGATACGTTGCTAATTCATAATATCGTGCATCTACAAGAGATGGTGGAGGACTTCCGTGGTATTTGATGGTCAGAGATGTCCTTACCGACGGTTTGTACGATTGAAATTAAGATCAACGCAAAAAACATTTAAAGCCATGTCATCATAATGATCTCATAGTTGCGGTGAATTCTTAATCTGTGAAGACGAAAAATTTCGATATGTGCCTGATTTGCCTGCAGTGAAAGCAATGGTATTCGCCACGCCGCCTCATACTATTTTGGGCCATATACAACACCATAGGCATGAAAATGCCGGTATTTTCCCACCTTTGAATGGGAGTTTCAGCCATAATTTAGCCTTCAGTAAGAACTATAAGTGTAATTTAATCTCCGAAATTGAAAAGTTTTCATTTTCTTCGATTGACCCCGTCGACTTGCTTCCCTAAATTCTGACTGATGAGCTTCGTATGAGTCGGTAGCTCAGCTGGTAGAGCAATTGACTTTTAATCAATAGGTCCAGGGTTCGAATCCCTGCCGACTCACCAAAAAACAAGTGCTTAACGTACGTTGCGTTAAGTGCTTTTTGTTTGAATCCTAATAGCGACTTTTTGTGTTAGAACAGCGATACGATCCGCCCACAAAAACCGGCATATCATATGAAAATGATCTTTGAGCGTTGGTGGAATGTTGCAGTTCCATTTTTTTGCGGGGCGATGGCGCCAATGACTGTCGCTGGGCCAAGCTATGCAATAGCTTTCTTTGTAATCGTAACGTGCACTTTCCTACTTGCGTCGGTTTTTTTGAGGCAAGATATAACTGCAATTCTATCAGAGAGCACCCGCACGCTCATTAATCCGACAGCAGTCGCAATAGCGCTATTCTTTGCGTTCGCACTGGTTGGAGTTTTTGTATCTGACGCACCGCTCCGATCCATAAGCGTATGGTTTAGAACGATTTTTTATATTGCTATAGCTGTTATCATATGGGGATATTTTTCCAGCAAAAAATTTGAATTACAACTGGCATTCTATTTCCTTCTAATAACGACGTTGTTTGCAAGTACCATTGCATTGATATCTTTGTATGCGTGGCCCGGCCTCATAGGGTTTCTTACCCTGCAAGGAGTCGACATTCCACTAACCACAGCGCGACTGGCGTTAAAGTCACATATCGTTGTCATGAGTTGCCTTGTTCCTATTATTTGTTGGCTGGCATGGATACGCGGAGGAACATGGCGCGCTTTTTCTTTGGCGTATCCTGCATTTGTTTACATCATCGGAGTTGGTGCTAATAAACAAGCAGCAATAGTAACATTATTTTGCGGCTTGGCCGGAATGCTATTTGCTTTCGTTTTAAAAAAATTAAGCGGTAAATCAGCCACAATTATCATGTGTTCGTGCGGCTTAATGGCTGTAATTTTGATATGCTTTGTTTTCTCAAATCTGCCGAGTTTCCCACAGAAATTTTACACAGATTTTTATTTTCCGAAGTCTATGATTGATCATCATAGGCAGGTGATCTGGGCATTCACTCTACATCATATCGCTGAAAATTTCTGGTTTGGCATCGGGCTCAATACATCAAATTTTCTACCACACGCCAATGTGATCATCCCGCAATTTAATCAGGAATATATACCATCTCATCCGCACAATTTTCTTCTCGAGGTTTGGCTAGAAAGCGGTATTTTTGGTCTCATTTCGGTATCAGCAGGCGTCGGAACAATGCTTTGGTCAATTTATAAACGACTACGAGCGGGTAATCCGGGCTCTGTCGCTTTGACCGGCTATTTTGCAGCGTTTTGGAGCGCTAACCTGTACAATTTTTCTTTTTGGTCCTCCTGGTGGCTAATTTTGTTCGCTGTTTGTATGGCCATGCTATTTGCAACTGAACAAAATACATAGCTATAACAGTTACTTAGAAGAAGACTAACACGGTTTTTTTAACAAAATTTTAAAACTCCAAAATCAAAATTCAAAAATTATCTATTTCATTGCAAAACCACGAGGATTACGATAAAACCAAACAAATATAGTAAAGTGTTCCGAATGGCGAAGTGGGTTAGAACCTAAGATTCTTTCTAGATTTTGCATGACGGGCGTGAGATATTCATTCTGGGAGTGAATGGCAGTTTTTTTATCCGTGTATCGTCCAGGTACACACCTTTAGTTTAATGGGGGAAGTATTCATGCGAATCTTTAAAATTTTAGCGGCAGGTGCTCTGGCGGCGGGCCTCAATGCGTGCGCAATTACGTCGCAATCCGAAATAGACGCGGCAGCAGCTCTGAGTGTAAAGGGCGGTCAGTTTGAACGGACTTTGCATAAAGAGTATATTAAACTGGCTATCGCAGAAAACAAAGAAGGCGATCACCCAGACGCCATTTATTTTGCTAACAAAGCCAGTAAAGCTGCAAGCGGCACGGCGCCTAAGCCGGATACTCGGAAGCAGCGTACTATAGGTAAAAAAGACTGGAAAAAAACGAAGGGAGCACTCCGTCGTATTGCGGCCATGAAGGATCGCGGCGGCATGAAGTTCGCCCCGGCAGAAATGGCTAAAGCTCAAGCAGGCTGGGATTGCTTGTTGCAAGAGTTAGAAGAAAAGATTGGTCAGGGCAAAGACATTAAAGCTTGTAAAAAATCAATGAATAAAGCTTTGCGATCGGCCGCTAAAAAATATTGGGCCAGCCTAGGAACTAAGCCTGCTCCTAAGAGTGCAGTCTCGTCTTCAAGCTTCGGTGATGCATTTGCAGCAGCAAGAAAAGCCGGAGCAGTATCTTTTACTTTTAAAGGTAAAGAGTATCACACGCGGGTTGCAAAATAGGTCAGAGCGGACCTCAGCAATGTATCAACTAGTAAATGCTTCTCAGAAGTATTGAAGTGGGTAGCTAAGCTATTTGATATGTTGTTGTTTGATAGAACGAATTCGGGCGGCCTTAAGGGCCGCCCTTTTCGTTTTACGAGTGTTTGATAAAAACATTGCGGGCAGAAACGATGGCAAATCATTTACCTCAGAATAAAACAGAGGAAGTAGACATTGATTTTGGTTTCGATAACACATTTGCAAGCCAACTCACTGAGTTTGCCGTACCTTGTAACGCTGAGAGCGTACCAGAGCCTAGCCTGATCAAGGTTAATCGTAAACTGGCAAAAGAACTTGGATTGAGCGTAGACGCGCTCGAATCTGCCCAAGGGACTGAAATTTTTGCAGGCAATAAAGTGCCAATCGGCGCTGCACCATTGGCTCAAGCCTACGCGGGACATCAGTTTGGGAATTTTTCACCCCAACTTGGAGATGGTCGGGCGTTATTATTGGGTGAAATTGTTAATGTCCACGGACATAGGTACGATGTTCAGTTGAAAGGGTCAGGCCGCACTCCCTTCTCTCGTGGTGGAGATGGAAAAGCAGCGCTTGGACCTGTATTACGAGAATATTTGGTTAGTGAGGCCATGAATGCCTTGGGAGTACCAACCACGCGTGCACTTGCCGCTGTAACAACTGGCGAGCCAGTTTATCGAGAGGTGCCCATCCCTGGCGCTGTTCTTACACGTACTGCATCCAGTCACCTGCGCATCGGTACATTCCAATTTTTTGCTGCTCGTCAAAACAGAGATATGGTCAAAAAGTTAGCAGATTATGCGATATCACGCCATTACCCTGATGTTCAAGAAAGCTCAAACGTCTACTTGGGCTTTTTCAAAGCAGTTGCGAAAGCTCAAGCGATGCTTGTTGCCCATTGGATGAGCATTGGATTTATCCATGGAGTAATGAATACAGATAACACCTCAATATCAGGTGAAACAATTGACTATGGCCCCTGTGCCTTCATGGATAGATATGACCCAACGACAGTTTTTAGTTCAATTGATCTCCATGGGCGGTATGCCTACGCAAAACAGCCTTCGATTTTGTCTTGGAACCTCGCACGTTTTGCAGAAACCCTAATTCCCCTTACCGCCACCGATGAAGATCAAGCAATAAAGTTACTGACCTCCGCAATAGAAGAAGCTTCATCGCAATGCAAGCGCGAATGGGACAGACGAATGTGCGCAAAGATAGGTTTAAATTCTGATCATAAGGAAAACACCAACATAGTACGGAATTTATTGGAACTAATGCAGGAAGGAAAAGCGGACTTCACTAATACCTTTAGGCATCTTTCAGACACATTACGCAATGGTAAGGGATCTGCTAGAAAACAATTCCGGGACCCTACTGCATTTGATCGCTGGGAAAAACATTGGATTAAACAAGTGGAAAAAGGTCCGATTTCAATGGGTATATGCGCCAATCAAATGGATCAGATAAATCCTGCTTACATCCCGCGAAATCACAAGGTTGAAGAAGTGTTATCGGCAGCTATAAACAATAGTGATTTCGGATTGTTTGAAGACATGTTGACTCTTTTATCTACTCCTTTTGATGAGACAGAAGGACATGAAAAATTTGCGATGCCCGCGCCGGCGTCATCAACACCTTATAAAACGTTTTGCGGAACATAAACAAACGTTCGTTTTGCATGGATCAACGAATAAATTAAGCGCGGCTAGTTAGTATCTAGCCTATCCCTCAGATTATCTGATGCTTAGCAAGACTGGAGTTTGTATCAGTAAGTTGAATAGCCATAAAATGTTGCTGAAAGAAACCAACTAAATTTACAAAGGGTATTACGGTACCAAAGAAGAAGCCCCGGGGAGGCCCCGGGGCTTTTAAGTGAGTCTTATATTATTCTTTTAACAGGTGCGATTAGAAGCGCGCCCGGAAGCCCAAGACCCAGATGTCCTGATCTTCGAAGTCGATCTCTGCTCCGGCAGTACCGCCAGCCATATCACGATCAAGCGAGACGTGACGGTAACCGGCATACACG
>JAYZAS010000023.1 GCA_036339585.1 Pseudomonadota bacterium | reverse complement strand
TGTTTTAGGTCGTTCTATGCCTGCGTCATCACACAAGTCCATGAGCTGAATAATTACGCGCATTTTTGCTCTGTCATCCCACCCGTCTGATTTCGAAATCATTCTCTCGCCTCTAGAAAATTTTCCCATTTGAGATATGCGCTCATTTGTTCTTCTCGGGGACGCTTCTCCGCTTGGGCATAGTGCGCCTCAATGCCCTTGTCGTAATGTCCCTTGGTAAGTTGGAGAACACGGGCCGGCACACCCATCTCTTCAAGTCCTGTTGTTACCGTGCGGCGATAATCATGCGTGCTGATGTAGTCGGTCCCGGCCGCGGAGATTATGCGCCTGTGCAATCGGGCACTGGTTAGCCAGATTTGACTGTCGCCCATTGTATTGCTGAATACGTAACCAGATTGCCGGTTCCCAACCGCCTCTCGGATAATGTCAATCATAAGCGGGGTTAAGGGTTGGACAACCTCTCGCCCGTTTTTACTCATTTCCGCTGGGATGGTCCAAAGTGATCGCTCAAAATCGATTTGGTCCAGCGTCATCCGTCTGACTTCAGCGCCGCGCTTATTTGTTAAGAAAAGAAATTGGTATGCCAACATCGTGGCGCGTGGCCCCTCGACAGTTCGCAAGGCCTGCCAATAAGCACGAATATCTTGTTCGCGGACGAGTTTTCGATATCGGATACCGCTATTTTTTCGTTTATCTCTCTCGACGCGGCCAAACTGGGGTGGGTTCGCCATAAAGTCTGCTGTTTGATAAACCTCATGCTGCCGCATCCAGCTGACCATACCTGACAGGTAAGCCTTCATTTGTTCCATTTCGCGCAATCGTTCTTTCGTATGCTTTATGCGAAAGGCGTGTAGCGCATGTCCGTCCACTTCATTGAAAGGAAGGTTTCCAAAAACAGGCAAAAAATGTTTCCGCATAGTGCGGTTGGCATTTACGCGATGTTTTTCACTCTTTGTAATGAGGTACTCACTGGAGTATTGCTCCCAAAGTTCGGCAAGTGTTGGGACATCGCTCACGATTGGCATTCGCGCAGCCCTCTTGTTTGCCTTGATTTCTAGAAAAGGGTTTTGACCGGCGTTAAGCGCAAGTTTCCAAGTGGCTACAATTTTTCGAGCCTGTGCAAGAGTGGTGGCAGGGTAGGTGCCAATAGTTTGAAAATGAGGATTAGAGCGAAAAGCAAATCGTTTATCCCCAGTCGAACTTACAACTAACCTCAGGCCTCTATAGCCGGCTTCGGTGTCAGCATATTCAATCTTCTTTTGCTGTGGGAGAACCGATTTGCAGAATGACGCCGTTAATTTAATTTGGGCCATCGAAGCCTCGGGTTACGTTGGGGTTACGTACAAAGATGCAAATTGCCGTATCCCAATATACAAAGGCTTATGCTAAATGTCTATAAATATTACATATTTTGAAAAAGGCCCTAGCCTCAAAGGGCAGCCCCTAGGATTGTGGATCAGGAGGCCGTGGGTTCAAATCCCATCAGCCACCCCATCTACAATGATAGGCTTATCAATCGCCGGTC
Organism: Pseudomonadota bacterium; assembly: GCA_036339585.1. Lineage (NCBI taxonomy): Bacteria > Pseudomonadati > Pseudomonadota > Pseudomonadota bacterium. The sequence goes on along the minus strand of JAYZAS010000023.1, from coordinate 75,965 downwards.
GATGCGGTACGGTCAGGCGTATTCAAGGCGCGTTGACATACAGAGTTTTCTCTAGGATGCCCCACACATCATAAAAACTCAATCGACACGCAGTGTCTCCGTTAAGCAACCAAGTGATGGAGCCGCTTCAAGTGTTTCAATTGCCTCAATGGACTCTGCCAATTTTTCTTTATTCAGAACACGTGACGCACAACTGCGATATTTTTCCACAAGTTCATCTCTTGTGAGCGGGTTCCCAGGACTACCTCTTACATGATCCACTTGCTTAGTGTAAATGCGCCCATCTTTCATTTGGATTGTGACAGGGGATTTTCGACGAGACGCTGTGTCATTAGCCCATTCCTCATGTGCATTTACGCGCACCTTGCCTAACGCCTCTCGCATCTTCGGTGCATTGCAATACTCGTCAGAAAACGAATTTAAATCTACTTTATGATCTAGCAACATCCCAGCAAGCACGTAGTCTATAGAAAATTTGCCGCGAAATCCTTTAGTAGGTTTATGAAATCGGACAATATCGAGAAGATCCGGATGCACGTCTACAACTAAACTTTCAACCTTATCTATAGAAATATTATTTTCTTCAATGAGTTCTCTAGCTGCGTCAAGAGCGCGCAAATTACCGCCACAGCATGGATATCTTTTAATTGTCAATCCAGGATCGACAATGGACCAAACCGTGCCTAACCCCGCAGATATGTTATCAAGCGTATAATTCCCGTCCCCATGAAAAGCAGAATAGAATCCGTAATCACCTTCCAAACCCTCGGGGTCAGCGACGTAACCCTGTCGAGCTAAAAGTACTGATGTTACGCCGGCCCTAGCTGCATTGCCGGCATGAATACCCTTTCCGGGGGTGCCGAAATGTTGAGTGAGGCCTCCGGCATTCGCGGCTGCTAAGCCGATGGCTACAGCCATCTGCACAGGGTCCAGACGGGCAATTTTCCCGGCAGCTGCTGCTGCTGCCGAGCAACCATACAATGACGTCGGGTGGAATCCGCGTGCACGAAAAACATGCTCATATTGACGGCCCGATGAAGACATGCGCTCAAAAACCTCCAGGCCAATACAAACTGCAGCTACTAATTCTTTACCTGATGCACTTGTTTCTTCGGCAACAGCTATTGCTGCGGGAAGAATACAAGCGGTTGGGTGTGAGAAGCCCGTATCGTCAAAATCTAATAGATGTGAGAGAGCCCCATTAGCCCAAGCAGTAGATACTACGCCTGTTCGCAGGTTAGTTCCAAATACCGAAGCTTTGGGATCCCCCCCTTGTTCCCGCGTAATATCAATAATTGTTTGCCCTGCTGGCTCTACTGTTGCTGCTAGGCCCACGCCAATGCAATCAAGTATATGGCGTTTTGTATTCGTAACCGCTTCTAAAGAGAGGTCATTAAATTCTATCTTGTTTGCAAAATCAGACAGTATTTTTGTCGCACTCATATACAATCTCCTTTGTGAGGTTTTGCGTGAAGCTAGTCTTACGGATTAGTCTTCCGTGGAATTAAACCGCTTCTCTATACGGCGACGCGGATTCCAATACATCTTTTCGGTTATTTTATATTTGTCTACCAAATATCCAACAGAAATCACGTAAATGACGAGAAATACTATAACAATCCAAGCGGGTATTTCTATTTTCGCCAAGACATAAGCTGGTCCGAGTAATATGGTGAAGCTAATTGCGGAGCAAACACAGAATAAAATTAATATTGCTAATTTGGATTTAATTTTTTCATAATTCATGTTTGTGGCCTAGGGCTGTATGTTTCTTCAGAAATTTCAGATTGCTGGTTCCTAGCGAGTGTACACTGTATTTCAAATAGTCGAAAATTTTTACATGAGCATTTTTGTTTCTTGTCAGGGATGGCGAGATAGTCGATCAACGAAGTGCTGACGAAGTCTTGACTTCGGAGAGGCTTACCGCAGTATATGGTCTGATAATTAATGTTTCGCAAGGACCTGTACGGGTCACACATTTGAAATTTGGTAATTATGAACAAAGATCTCAACAGAAAGCTAGAACCGTTGATACAACGTTTAACAACTGCGTTTAATGCAAGGTCAAAAATACATCTTTTGGTGATATTTTTGATATTTGCTTTGAGTGGCATGCTGTCAGTTTTGGCATCTGATGTTGTACTTGGTGCATTAGGGTTAGATATAAATACGACGAAACCGCTTATTTACTGGCCCACTAGACTTATTACTCTTTTCATTGTTTACCAAGGTATTCTGTTAATGGTGAGTGCATGTTTTGGTGAGTTTAACCATTTTTCAAGATATAGTTTAAAGCTTATCAGACGAATTAAAATGATAAGTGGTCGTTAATATATGTGTCATTTCATGGGTGAAATATTTCTCTCGTTTCATATTTTTCGTGTTTAAATCTATTCAGCATCTAATTTAACCTAGTTAGCAAATGCATAATTTTTATTGCGTAACAAAAGATTTTTTCAAAAATTGTTTTATCTTTGAGGGGCGGTGTTCACGCGCAGAGTTTTGGGGGCCCGTCCTCGTTGTGGTTCTTCCAATTAACCTTGCAGTTATAGTTTTTGGACGATTAATTGAAGATCTCTCCGCTTTATATATGTTGGTTCATATTTTACAGCTAACGTTACTTATCCCTGTTCTATCGGCAGTTGTCCGCCGTCTGCATGATTTAGATATTTCTGGCTGGTGGCTTCTGTCAGGCTTAGTGCTAGCGATAACGTCTGCGGCGGCAGCGTTAGGAGGCATGGTATGGCTTGAGGAAAAGCGATTTGTTTATTTTTTATATGGTTTCCTATTTTTTCCTGTCGTTCTAATACCAGCTCTTTGTTTTAAGGGTACGGCTGGGTTCAATAGGTTTGATCGCTCAAACCGCAAATCCTAGCTGTGTTTTTATAATTTCGATTAAGGTGCCTTGCAGCTTACCTCTATAAACTTTTTGCTGAAAATTGATGTTCACGAGCCATCAAAAGTTTGGCATTTTTAAGGATTATGGATTATGAGTTCGTTTCTTTGACGATCATCTACTACTCGATCTGCAACTTCTGCAAAGACATCATAATGCGGCATTGTGCGATGTAATGCGTGATCTTCTTTGCTATCATAAACTTCAAGAAAATAAACGTTATTGGGTTCATCCTCTTTTGTCATGACGCGAAAGTGTTGGCAGCCTTTTTCATCCTCCATAGAGTGTTTCGCATCATACATGGCTGCTTCCATAAACTCTTTCATGTGTCCCTCTTTAATTGTAAACCTGATCCAAAGAGCGTGCGCTTCCATGTTTTGGGTCTCCTCAAAAAAATGTTATAAGCTTGTAAGATTGTAAGCCGAATTTTACTCACAGCGGACCTAAACCAGTCTGTAGTGGCGATATTATATATACGATGAGCCGACGACCCACAATAATGTCGCAATACCATGAGTCTGGCTTGTATTTGCAAAGCTGCTCATTTTTGGGTTTTCTTGCTCTGCACTTTTCTCGGGTTTATTCTGCAGTGATAACTAAATTGAAAAACGTCTGGGGAGAATATAAATGGCGGTGGTAGAGACAGAATACTTGGGACAGATAATGGTGATACGCTTGAATCGCCCAGAGAGGATGAATGCCTTGGGTTTTGAGCTTCGTTCGATGATGGCGGATGCATGGAATGAATTCGAGGGGAGCAAAAAGCTTGAAGTGGCAATTGTTACTGGTACTGGTAAGGCATTTTGTGCCGGCGAAGACATGAAAGAGGCACTCGAGCGAGGTGCGCCAGGAAGCCAGTCCAAGCCTGTAGATGATCCATTGAAAGATGGTCGAATCTCTAAGCCAGTAATAGCCGCTATTAACGGTTTTGCAATGGGGGGCGGTTTTATGTTGGCCGAGCGTACTGATTTGCGTGTGGCTGTTCCTGAAGCGCTTTTTGAGGTTTCTGAGGCCAAACGTTGGCTTTTAGGAGGGTATTATCACGGTCATTGGGCTAACCTGCCTCATCCAGTAGCAACTGAAATGGCCTTTGGCTTTCGTTTTACCGCTGACCGTCTTTATCAAATGGGTTTCATAAACCGTCTTGTGGAAAAAGATAAACTGATGGCTGAGGCCATATCAATGGCCGAACATTTATTATCTTTACCACCTGCATCTCGTGTGAACACGCTATACATGATGCGTCAAATGCGTCCTAAAGTTGATGAGGATTTGGATGCACTAGCAGAGGCCTTGCATGACCATGGTGAGAAAGATGATCTTATGGAGTCGCGGCTAGCATTTAAAGAAAAACGCAAACCGGTTTTCAGAGGTTGGGTCAAGCCAGAGGATCGCTATGCGATGCCAACACTGGATTCTATAAAAGTTAAAAAGTGAATTTGAGAAGGGGCAGCAGATGCCGTTCGACATAAGACCTTTATCAAATGCTGTTGGATGTGAAGTTGTTGGCGTTGATTTAAAGACGGCGTCTGAAGCTGACATGGAGACCATTATTTCGGCGCTTGATGAAAAACTCGTTTTAGCAATTAGGCGCCAAAAGCTATTGCCAAATGAACTTGCCGCGGTAGCGCGTCGTTTTGGTAATCTTGCACCCCAGCATATGAGTGATCTGATGTTGGCTGAGGAAACTTCGATCTGCGAACTTAACAGTGCTAATGCTCCGGTAGATAAAGATGGAAAACCAAAATTAATTGGTGAGGGAAATTGGCACGTAGATCATACCAATCTTGAACAACCTCCAAAATACACAATGCTGTATGCAAAAAAACTTCCAGCTACAGGAGGGGATACCGGTTTTGCTAATATGCAAAAAGCTTTTGCGTCACTCCCAGAAAGTGAGCAGGAACAATTAATTGGTCTGAAGTCACATAATGGGCTGTTAAGTAAGCCGGTTCATACATCGGAACAAGATTTAGAAAAATATGGCTCAACAAAAATACATCCTTTTATACGGACTCATCCTGTTACAGGTAAAAAGTCGATATACTGTCATCCCCAAAAACTTGCATTTATTGAAGGCATGACCCCAGAAGAAAGCCAAGACTTAATTCTTAACTTGCAAGCTCGAACAATCAATGAAAATACAACTTATCGACATGTATGGGAATCGGGCGACCTTGTTATCTGGGATAATCGTGGAGTTATGCATAAAGCATTTCATGACTATGATCATACTGAGGGAAGGATAATGCACCGTGTACTAATCGAAGGTGAAATACCGGTTTAGAGAGAATTTACAATGCCTTATTGCGAATGCGCGGATGCAAAAATTTATTTTGAGGTTTATGGAGAGGGGTTCCCGGTCCTTTTGTTCGCACCGGGTGGGATGTGGTCAAATATTTCAAAATGGCGTGGAACACAAGATGAACACATTCGGCCAGTTCATGACTGGACTGAAGTATTATCGGATAAATTTACGGTGGTTGCGATGGATCAGAGAAATGCTGGGTTGTCCTCGGGAGCGATTTTATCCAGCCACGGATGGGATACATACTCAAATGACCAACTAGCAGTGATGGACTACCTTGGGTTTAATAATTTTCACACACTAGGTGGATGTATCGGTGGAAGCTTCTGTCTTAATATCGCTCGTCTGGCGCCTGATCGTGTTGCATCTGTTGTACTGCAAAACCCTATAGGTTTGCACCCAAAACACCCAGAATATTTTCCAGATTCTGTGACCAAGTGGGCTGAGGAATTATCGCAAACCCGCGAGGATATAAAACCGACAGCGGTCGAGTCTTTTAAAAATAATATGTTTGGGTCTGATTTTGTATTTTCGGTAACCCGAGATTTTGTGCATGCACTCAAGACGCCGGCCATGCTCATGCATGGCAAAGATAAACCACATCCGGCTTCAATAAGTGCAGAGCTTGAGAAACTACTTCCTGCGGGTACCGTATCACTTAAAAATTGGGAACGTCCAGAATTTGACAAGGCACAACGGAATACGGTCATCAAATTTTTAGAATCTCATACTCCTTAGGATTTTCTTTGAGTTATCATTACAGGGTCTGGAGAAATGAAATTTTCCAAATTTATTCGTATAGTTGTCAAATTTTAAGAAATAACAAGAGAGCCACAAATGTCTAGAAATTATAGCGATTGGTATAAGGAGAGACTATGCGCCTTGAAAATAAAACGGCCATTGTAGTCGGAGGAGGGCAGCAGCCAGGCGAATCCATTGGTAATGGAAGAGCGACAGCTGTTCTATTTGCCCGAGAAGGGGCATCTGTTGCAGTCGTTGATAAAGATATAGAGCGTGCTCAGGATACAGTCGATGTGATACTGGATGAGGGCGGAAAAGCATTTGCTTTTCGAGCGGATGTTACCAGTGAAACATCTTTAGAGACTATGGTTAAAGACGCGCACAACATCCTCGGGCGAGTTGATATTCTTCATAACAATGTTGGATGGAGTCTTGCTGGTGGCGATAGCATTATAGAAAATATTACAGAAGAAAATTTTGATAATGTGACTAATGTGAATCTGCGTGGAATGGTGATGACGTGCAAACACGTCTTGCCGATTATGCGAAGACAAAAAGCGGGCTCTATCGTAAGCATTTCATCTATGGCGGCTATTGAAAGTTACCCTTACGTTGCATACAAAACGTCTAAATCTGGCGTTATTGCGATGACAGAACAGCTCGCCTATATGAATTTTGAATACAATATTCGCGCTAATGCAATTTTGCCTGGTCTGATGCACACAGCAATGGCCATTGATACCCGTATAACGGCTGAAAAAACTCGTGAGCAAGTGATCGCAGAACGAGATGCCAAAGTGCCACTCGGTAAAATGGGGAATGCTTGGGATGTGGCATACTGTGCCCTGTTTTTGGCATCGGAAGAGGCAAAATTTATCACAGGCGTGGCAATTCCTGTCGATGGCGGCGCATCGGTTCGTCGGGGTTAATCAAAATGATCGTGTGCCCTTTACAGATATTGCCACGTATAAGCTCTCAGCGGGGCTCAATCAATGTGCTGATATAAGGTAAGCTAAATGACACAGAAAAGTAATACTGCCAGGATGTAAGTTTAAAAAACAAATGGCCGTATATCTAAGTTTTATAAATTTGAAAAGATTAAGGATGGATAATGACTGATATATACAAGCCGCCCAAGGTGTGGCAATGGGAAGGACAAGAACAGGCACGATTTACTAAAATCAATAGGCCAGTCGCGGGAGCTACCCACAATAAAGAACTGCCTGTCGGCAAACATCCTTTACAGTTGTATTCGCTTGGCACGCCGAACGGAGTAAAAGTTACGGTCATGCTCGAGGAATTGTTAGCAAAGGGGCACACAGGGGCAGAATATGATGCTTGGCTCATTAAGATTGCCGATGGAGACCAATTTGGTAGCGGGTTTGTATCTGTGAACCCAAACTCAAAAATTCCGGCATTGAGGGATTATTCTGCAGCTCCGGTTATTCGCGTTTTTGAATCTGGATCTATTCTTTTGTATCTTGCTGAAAAATTCGGTGAATTTTTGCCGGAGGAACCAATAAAGCGCACCGAGTGCATCAATTGGCTTTTCTGGCAGATGGGAAGTTCGCCATATGTGGGCGGCGGGTTTGGGCATTTTTATGCGTATGCGGATAAAAAATATAAATATCCCATTGACCGGTTCACTATGGAAGCAAAACGGCAACTTGATGTTTTAGATCGAAGACTTGCCGAAACACATTACGTGGCAGGCGATGAATATACCATCGCTGACATGGCGATTTGGCCGTGGTATGGGGGGCTTGTGATTTTAAACCAATATGATGCTGCTGAATTCCTTGATGCTAGATCCTATACCAATGTTATCCGATGGGCCGAAGAAATTCACGAACGTGGACCCGTCCGACGCGGCCGTATGGTAAATAGGCTTCGGGGGGAGCTTCATGAACAATTGCATGAGCGTCATAGCTCCGAAGATTTTCAAACTAATACACAAGATAAAGTCCAACCTGGGAGCTAGGTAGTTTATCGAACTGACGTTATGTGTTTTGCTATGGATTATGTAGTAGCTACAAAGGACTTCAATAAGGCTTGGTCAGCTCTTGGCTAGTTAAGGTCGATTTGAAATTTTTTTAAATTCTCTATCGCAATAATCTCTAGTGTCTTAATGTTTGTTGAACTGAGTTTAATTTTGGGTGCTACTCCGGCCTTCCTCGCTTCCTCCCATCTAAGGGCGCACAGACACCATTTGTCACCATCCTTCAACCCTGGAAAATTAAAATCAGGTCTCGCCGAAGTTAGGTCATTACCTTTCCTTTTTGAAAATTCTAAGAACTCATCGGTTACAACTGCGCATACTGTATGAGTTCCAACATCATTTGGCCCTGTATTGCAGCACCCATCTCTATAGAAACCAGTAACGGGGCTCATGCTACATGGTTCAAGCTGTGTCCCAAGAACATTTAATTGCTGTTTTTTTTCTTTCATGAATCTTCTCTAGTTAAGACGGAATAAGATAATATTTTCGTAACTATCTAACAGGTGATTTATGGTTAAAAAAATACGTTTCACGAACTATTCGATTGTTCTACCTTTTAAAAAGGTAGAAAAAGCATTACCAATTTAATTGCTATTTACCTAAAGCAACCACCGGAGTTACAACTTTGGTTATTTGTTTTCTATCCTCTCCCAAAAAAAGGCATTTCGGGGGCCATTATGGTCGCGAATGGAATATTCGCGTCGAGTGGCATATTCGCCATATGTACGACGAGGTCTCCAACTTCTTGAACATTAAGACGATCCTCCGGCCGCATCGATCCATCAGGTTGCAAAATACCTGTTGCCATGCGCTCGGTCATTGGTGTGATAGCGTTTCCAATATCAATTTGACAAACAACTATGTTATGCCCTCGCCCATCTAAGTTACCAGACTTGGTAAGTCCTGTTATAGCGTGTTTTGTTGAAGTGTATGGAGCAGAGTTTGGGCGTGGCGTAACAGCAGAAATAGAGCCGTTATTGATTATCCTGCCACCTTTTGGAGATTGAGCTTTCATAACTCGAAAAGCTTCTCTCATGCCGTAAAAGGAACCTGATAAATTTGTATCGATTACTCTTTGCCATTGTTCGTCTGACATCTCATCTATTGGTACTGGTGGAGCGCTCACCCCAGCATTATTAAAGACTACATCTAAACGCTTGAATTTAGTAATCGTCGCATCAAAGAAAGCACGCATTGCATCTGGATCGCCAACGTCTACAGCCATGCTGAGCGCAAGATCTAACCCCACATTAGCTTCGGCGATAGTATCCTCCAGTGTCTCCAATCTACGAGCACACACGGCCACGGCATATCCCGCTTTCCAAAGTGAGAGGGCAGCGTTTTTCCCAATGCCAGCCCCAGCTCCAGTAACAATGGCAACCTTTTGCATATCGCTATCCTCAGGTCCCTTGCGGAAGGTCTTCCGAGAGAATTGACATGTTCAGTGCGTATGAAACCTCCCCTTCATCAACATCTCTATATACGACACCTAAAAATTCTTCGCCAATGTACAATTCAGCTGGTAGCGTATCTTTTTCCGGTGGGTGTAATGTGATTTCGGTGTTACCAAAAGTCTGGCGTAGATAATCTTGTAGTCTTGTGATTTCGTTAGTGTTCATTAATCAGCATCCTATACTGTATAGCCCTAGTTTTAAAACGGGTTGTGTCCTATTGCCATTATTATATCCAGCCTCAGCCTTTCTTAAGCATAGATGTTAATAGAGCAACGAAACGCGCAAAAGCTATCTTTCATTTAAAGGATGCTAGGTTGCCCCGTAAGCGGGCCATATTTATCCTGGCAGCCATAATATTTTTCATTAGAAGTGATCGACCATAAAAATTTAGGAAGTCTCTATACACTTAATTCAGATACTAATCGCCATGCTTTTTTGGTGTCTCTGTCTTTGCGTGGTCGATAAATTGCACCAAGGTCTCGTACTCCTGAGCACCAACGAGGCTATACCCCCCAGCTACGAAAGTTGGAACACCCGTAATCCCCAAAGCATGACTTTTGATCCAATCCTCATCTACAGCCTTTTTAAAAGAACGCTCCTCAAGAACTACTCTTGCCTTTTCATATGAAAGCCCATTGGCTTTAACTAAATCCAAAAGAAGGTCCCTCTGCCCGATGTTTTTACGATCAACGAAATATGCTTCATAAATAGCATAATGAAGAGATACGCCATTTTTTTGAGTATCCGCCCACTTGCCTAGTTCTTGAGCTAAACGACTGTTATACGTGTGTGTTCGCTCACCGTATGGCAACCCTGCTTTATCCATGCGAGTTTGCATGTCGGCTTGCCGTGCTCTTAAATCGACCCCCTGGTATCTGCTTAGCTCAGTGAGAGCTATTCCCTCAGCTGGCGTGTCCGGATGCAATGGAAAAAATAGCCAGCGGATGTTAATGTTATGGAGTCTACTCAATTCCTTTACACACCCGGTGCACAAATAGCACCACGGTCATATGAAATCCGTGAAAATATTTAACGTAAAAGGTTCTTTGATTACCAATTTAGTATTGCTCGTGTTTTGAAAAAATATCGCAAAAGTCCTGCAGGGCCGAATGTAACATGAGATAATAAAATTTCGGATGGTCGAAGGATTTCGCCTCTCATGAGGGCTCTGTAGCCGATAGCTAGTTGGGTTTTTAGCACATTTTTAAAATATTAGGAGGAAAATAAATGCAACCATTGACGGGCATACGAGTTATCGATCTAACCCAAATCTATCAAGGTCCTTATTGTTCATTTCTTATGGCGATGGCGGGTGCCGAGGTTATTAAAGTTGAACCGCTCACTGGCGAACGAACTCGACGCTATGAGAGCTCCGACGTTCCACCTATGAATTTCGCGATGCTTAATTCCAATAAGCAAAGTATTACTCTAAATTTAAAGAAAACGAAGGGCACCGAAATCCTAAAGCAATTGGTGAAGGATGCTGACGTTCTTATAGAAAATTTTGCTCCGGGGGTAATGGATCGACTGGGTGTTGGATATCAAGAATTAAAGAAAATCAATTCCAAATTAATCTATGCTAGTGGGACGGGGTATGGATTATCGGGGCCGGATCGAGACTTATTGGCAATGGACCATACAGTCCAGGCTGACGGCGGTTTAATGAGTATCACTGGTGAATTTAAAGGGCCTCCAGCGCGAGCAGGTGGCACGCCAGTGGATTTTCTGGGCGGCACACATTTGCATGCTGGAATTTTACAAGCACTGATTGCACGGGGGCAGACAGGCAAAGGAACCTTGGTTGAAAGTGCAATGATCGAGTCCTTGTACTTTGTTCTAACATCACAAATTAATAACGTGTTCCGCACGGGAAAGCAAAGTCCTCGAAGAGGTGACAAGTCTGGTTCACAAACTTCGCCATATGGTCGTTACATTTGTAAAGATAAAAAATATTTAGTGCTTACTGCGGTAGCAGAAACACACTGGGAGCGCATTTTGACCGTTATAGGACGTGAAGATTTGCGGGGAAATCCAAACTTCGGCACGCGACTTAAACGTTATGAAAGAGACGAAGAGGTCAATCAGATGATAGAAAAATGGACATGTTTGCATGCTCGTAATAATGCGATTGCAATATTGCGGGAACAAAATATTCCGTGTGCCCCGGTTCGCGATGTTTCGGAGGTTATGGAGGACCCTCACATGCACTCGCGTGGAATGTTGAAGCATTTTCAACATCCAAGGCTCGGTGATATTGTTTTACCGCGCAGTCCAATTAAGTTGTCTGAGTATGAAATGGCGGAGGTGCAGTTTTATCCAGACTTGGGCGAACATAATCATTCTATATTGAGTGACTTGCTGGGCCTCAGTACCGATGATATTGAAAGTTTAGAGAAAGAAGGGGTCATATAAAACTTTTGATTACACTTGGCGGTTGATGGTGTGTTTAGCCCATGACTACGTCATTCGGCTTTGAACTGAATTTATAAGAAAGTAACTAAGCCAAACTAAGGACCTGTTTTTTGAGGGTTAGACGCAGGCACTCAAACAAGCTATTCAATAAATATAAATGTTTTAAATTTTTCCTTTAAGGAGGTGCCGAATGGCACAAGCTGAAGCACGGCATATTTTGGTGGACAGTGAAGAACTTTGCATTGAACTCAAGGAGAAAATAAAAAATGGAGAAGAATTTGCTGATGTGGCAAAGGAGCATTCTTCATGTCCTTCAGGCGCTAGCGGGGGTGAATTAGGCTCCTTCGGGCCTGGAGCCATGGTGCCGGAGTTTGATAAGGTTGTTTTTACTGCGCCAATTAACGAGGTCCAAGGCCCAGTTAAAACTCAATTTGGATATCATTTACTTGAAGTCACTAGTCGCGATGATTAGTGGACATAGGTTTTATTTTCAATAGCCCATTAAACGCCAATGGTTAGACTAAGACGACGTTTAAATAAGTGGTGCGGGGCAGGTCTTATAGATGAGCAGCAAGTCTTCGCAATAGAGAAATTTGAAGCTGGACAATCCAGCTGGTTATTGCGTGGACTGCTTGGTCTTGCAGTTACTTCAATAGGGATAGGCGTTATTGCACTGGTTGCTTCGCATTGGGAAAACATCCCCGATGCAATTATGCTTGGGCTAATGTTCGTGCTTTTGGTTACCATTGCACTTGCGGCTTGGGCAATGAAAATGCGTAATAATCCTACGGGGGCCGATCTATTCATATTCGCATTTCTAATAGCCTGTCTTGCAGCCATTGGCTTAATTAGTCAGACCTTTAATCTTTCGGGCAGGCTTGATCATGCATTGCTTTTTTGGGGCCTTATTGTGGCACCTATAACAGTTATGGCTCAGTTTCGTCTGGTCCCTGCTCTTTGGTCATGGGTAATGTTGGTGGTGGGGCTCGTAATACCGATCGTTGAGTGGATGGACCAGCTTGGCTGGCTAGATCAAAGCACCGTAATCGGATTAGTAGGCATATTACCGATAACTACAGCGATTGGGCTAGTAGCGCTCAACAAACTGAGGCGTTTTGATAATTTTGAATGGGCGTTGCGGGCAATAACAGTGTTTGCGTGGTTCAGCGCAATAGTTATTTTTGACATATGTCTGAGTTGGGAAACTGCTAATCCAACAAATAAGGACGAATTATCCGGTGCTTCGTTAATGGTATCATTTGGGGTGTTATTGTCATTGTTCTTATTCGCAATCGCTTGGTTTTGGGAAATATTTCCCCGTGCACGTTTGATATTGATTGGGGTCCAGTTGGGGATTTACTTGTGTTTTCTTGCTCTCGCTTGCCTAACCAATGGTGTTCCATACCTTGGATCGGTTTTTGTAATCTTGTTATTTGGGTTTTGCGCAACAGATATGGCTCGTGCTGGTCGGCGCGGCGCGGCCCAATTTCTCTTGGTACTGATTGGGATCAGAATGTTAACGTTCTACATTGATGCTTTTGGGGGATTAGCTATCACTGCAGTCGGATTGATATGCGTTGGTGTGTTAATTTTACTTACAACTCTCATTTGGTATCGGAAGCGTCATAATGTGATGTCATGGCTGGAGGGTGTGCCTAAATGAGTGGCAAGTATCGTTTCGGCGCGGCCCTAATGTTTCCAATACTATGTTTGGCCGGATTTGTCTTGTGGAACGTATGGGTTGCGACTCAAGGCCAAAAACTCACGTTGCCTATTCGTGGGTTTGACCCTCGAGATTTGTTGGCTGGCCATTATTTGGCCTACCGTATCGATTATGGTTTTGAGTCGCTCTGTACCGGTTCTAAAAACCAGCATGAAAAAAAGACTTATATTTGTTTTGCTCCGAAAAAGATTTTGGGTGCACGACCACAGCCATCAGAGTGCCGGAAATATTTAAAAGGAGTTTGTAAAAATGGTCGTTTTCAAACAGGTCTGGATAGATTTTATATTCCTCAAAAGTACGCACGGGAGTTAGAACAGGCAGTTGTTAACAAAAGAGGAGAGGTTATACTTTCTTTGGATGGGATCGGTGGAGCTGCGATAACAGATTTGCTCATCGATGACCTTTCATGGGAGAAGTGGGTTTCAGTTAAAGACTGATTTTTACAAGATCTATATTACGGTCCGTACACGCTACAAAAAATGATGGTAATCTCCAAAAGATACTTCCCAATGTAGAAAAATACTATCTCCGCTCGTTTCTTAAACTCGCAAACTTCGTCACCGTCGGATTGAAATTTCACAAAACAAAGGAAATGTCTAGAATGAGCGAATTTAGTGTCCCCGAACTTGCAATAAAAAAAATGCCAAGCGGCACCATTAGCTACCGCGAGGCAGGTTGCGGAGAGGCTATAATTTTTCTGCATGGAATAAACATTCATTCAGGTATCTGGGGCTATCAATTTCCTTTTTTTTCATCACGGTATCGAGTTATAGCTTGGGATGCTCCAAGTTACGGAAAATCAATGCCGAGGGAGGGCAGAGTAGAGGTCTATGCAGCAGGACTTGCAGCCTTGCTCGATGCATTAGCTATAGAAAAGGCGCGGATTGTAGGTCATTCAATGGGAGGAATTGTTGGCGGTGCTTTTGTAGGTAAATATCCCGACCGAGTGCATTCAATTGTGTTTTCTTGCACTCATACCGGCGCAGCACGCCCGATAGAAGAACCGCTAGCGGAGCGTTATCAAATCCGTATCAAAGAACGTGCTAAGGCCACACCGATGGAATATGGCCGGATGCAAGCCGAAAAGATGACAACAGACTGCGCTTCGGTCGAATTAAAAAATAAAATTGCTTCGGTCGTTTCTCAAACCAGTGCCGAGTTCTTCCCCGTTAATGCTGCAATGTGCCAGCACGCTGATAATCGTTCATGGCTATCTCGTTGTAAGACGCCAGCGCTCATTCTTCATGGCGGTGCCGATAGGTTAGGCCCGTCCGAGGGACACAAACGCCTATTAGCCACGATGCCAACTGCAGAAAAATTGGTTTTCCCAGAGTTAGGGCATTCGCCATATCTAGAGGATCCAGAGTCCTACAACTCCGCTTTGGATAGTTTTTTTAAAAATAATTGACAAGGCGGTTTTGCATTATCCCGCTATACTTTTTTGATCTCTGACCCGTGGCCTGATATTTATTAGACAGTAATTTGGGTCGAATAGTCCCATCCCATCGAAAGTCTGAGCAAAATATTCAGTAGGGCTTTTAGGAATTCGATTAATCAAAAATGAGTTCGGTGCAGATAGTGGTAATATGAAACTCAGAAAAAAATATTGAGTCAGGCAAACAGGAACAATTTGAAAAGGCATTAGGCCCGCACGTTGTTTTAGTTATTAGTAATCAGCAATAATCGTGGCTACAATTATTCCGTGCCAGTGTTTTTAATACAGGGTTGTCCAGTGGTATTCAATATTTCGTAATTTTGGATAAATGCATGATAGATCGCTCAACGATACAAAATCTCGTCCCCTTAGTGCTTGCCGGAACGATATTTGGGACAATTTTTCTTCCTTCCAGTTTTCTGTTGGCAAACCCAGTCCGTTGGTTAAAAGCAAACCAAAGCATCCCTGACGGTGCTTACCTAATGCCTGGAAAAAAACAATTGCCGATCTGCGCAAAACGCGGCAATCCGGGAACTTTGATTGCGGGAAAAAACTATGTTTGTTCTTATTTCAATAGCAAAAATAACACCTCCAAATGGACAAAACATTATCGAATTTTGAGTATTTCAGGTGATTTTTCCGCATCGTGGCACAAATCTAACAAATCAAACCTGATGGATTATGGGGTATTTGTAAAAACGCCCGCCAAGTTTTCTATTTGTCGCACTCGAGCCCACGGCCGGTGGTTTTTTGGCAAGTTGATAGACGACTCTCGTGTCTGCGAATTTAGTGCTCGTGGTGTACGCACTACTAGGTCGAGCAGTAA
Organism: Pseudomonadota bacterium; assembly: GCA_036339585.1. Lineage (NCBI taxonomy): Bacteria > Pseudomonadati > Pseudomonadota > Pseudomonadota bacterium. Next base: position 60,171 of record JAYZAS010000023.1, on the reverse strand, counting down.
AAATGAAGTGTTACTAATTCGAAAACGCGACAGCTCTTTGAGTAGTATTTATCGGAATAAAGCAACCGAATTTAGCCTGAGCAAAAAGGAGTCAATCACCAAAAGAAAGAATCTATCCTTTGCAACGTTAAATGAGGCGCCAATTAAATGGATAAAAGCAAAAAACAAAATCCCCTCAGGTGCTTACAGGATGAGGAAGGAAAGTGGTTCTAGTGGGCCAGTTTATATCTGCAGAGTTAAACACCCAAATTGGGGTTGGTTTACTGGAACATTATCAAGTGACACCGTAGATCCGCGCTGTAACATCGGTGTCGGTGGGGTCCGTACCCGACATGAGCAATATCAAATTCTCGCTTTTAATAGAGGTTATGAGGCTTCGTGGCAGCCTCATAACCCACAAGCGTTATCCAAAACAATGGTTGTTGCCTCCCATTCGGGCTTAGAAAAGACGTTTGTTTGCAGAGTTGAGGTTGAACGTGGCCGTTACGTAGTTGGGCGTCTTGAACGTGATGTATGTACTATCCCCTATACCGCTCAGCAAGAAAGTCCAGTTCCTGTGAGGGTTAAATTTGATGTACTACGTTGGAAGGGCGGCTCATCTGGTTTTTTCCCACCCCAATTTTTACCGATTATTAAATGGGTGGCCTCTGAAGACGATGTGCCGCCAGATGCTTTTTTAAGCAAAATAAAAAAGTCACACTACGTTTGTAGGGTTTTCTATGAACAAACCGGCTACGTGTTTGGCACCATGAAAAGACTGCGTGACGTGGTGTTTCAAAACGGCAATGCAATACCCAAGGCTCGCGCTTGCCTTTTGGCTATAAATTCCAAGGTTACTAGAGAAAAAAGGTACGAGGTACTTGTTTTTCGTTCCAAATATACAGGGCGTTGGCATAAGTCTGATGCTATTTCCGATAAAAAATCTAGTCACAATAAAATGCGAGGTTCTTATGAGCATCTGTGTGCCGCGATAGTGTCAGGTGAGTTTATTACGGGTACCTTAGATGATAACAAATGCATTCTTCCTGGTGGGAATGCCCCGATATATATGAAAAAGGGTTATTACACACTTTCACCGGTTATTCGTAAGGCAGCAAGCAGCCAGAGTTTTGGTTTTTTTGATGGGGAGTATCGCTGTAACAATCGTGAGCAAAATACCCAAAATGAAGTTTTGTTGCGTATAGCGGCATTCCAAAGAGAGGCTAAAGCCGGCCCTCGGAGAGTTACAATGCGAAAAGGTACCCGCTCCCCGCATAGTAAAGGCGATGAGGCAAGTAGTAGACTCGGTGTAGGAGTTTACTACCCTCACAGCCTGGAGTTTAAAAAACGCAGAATGGCGGTTGCATTTGGAGCTCAATCAAAAACAACAAAACACCTGTCCCGAACGTTTGTAGCACTCATTAACTTGAGCGATATTTCCGGCAACGGGGATAGTTTGCATATGACTAGTATATCTACTGAATTAGTTCCAATACCAAAGGGCGGAAAGCGCGCTGTTTTAAAAATTGCTAAATGGGGTAAAGGGGAGGAGCGAACTTGGTTTTGCAAGCGGATCAAAGGTTACTGACTGGGGAATGATCATACGGAGATTAATCCTCAGTATCGTAATAATAAATTTCCTTACGGTCTTGTCTGCTTCGCTCAGGGCGGAAGATGGGTTTGTTAATAGTTTTCTTTGCGAGGGAAACCTCACTTTCCCGGAACACCGGATAATTAAAGACGCGCGATTTGAAATAATGGCTAGCGGCGATGGTTACCGAATGAACGCAATGTGGCTAAGGAGAGCCTTCAGTGGCCTTGGGGTTGCTAGGCAAAATGGAAACGGCCGGGTTGCTATTTCTTTTGCACTGTTAGGTCATGCAGGGCTTTCAACTGTGGTTGGAATAATAGAGCAAACCAAGGGTCCACAGGGTCGCACGATTGTTGATTCGCTTACAGTTGCGTTCACTGAGGTGATAAAAAAAGAAAAATACGAAGTGGCTGTTGGACATTTGATGTGCGAAGTCTCTGTGTTAGAGTAGGAAGATTGATTTTATTGAGCAGAGATAGATTTGCCGCATAATCAAACACGTTGATGTATCGAATGGAGATACAGTTGTGATCCGAGGGTTTTCTGCTGCTATAAAATTAAGGTCGTCCTTTTTAGCACTTGTAGTAGTCTCTTTTTCTCCCACGTGGTCGGGTAAACTTTCCGCGCAGGAATTTATTAAACAAAAACTACGCCCGGGATCGTCTCACAGCCTTTTACTACTTCAGCCAAATACCAAGCCAAAACATGCGGTAATATTATTTGCTGGTGGGCACGGAATGGTTAAATTTGAAAAAGATGGCAGCATCAGCAGGATGCGAGGCAATTTTTTAGTCCGGTCGCGGAAATTATTTGTGAAAAACGGACTTTTAGTTGGAATTTACAGCATGCCCGCAGATTCCGATGACTGGGACTTTAGGCTTTCGAACACGCACGCGGAAGATGTAGGAAAGTTGATACGGGAAATTAAATTAAAATATCAGGTTGACGTGTGGTTGATCGGTCATAGCCGCGGGTCGATTTCGGTTGCGAATGCCGGATTAAAGTTAGAGGGACCTTCAAAACCTACAGGGCTAATTTTTGCAGCCAGTGTTGTGGGTACCGGGAACCGCGGTCAACCGAAGGTCACCGATTTAAAAGTCGAAGACATCAATATACCGTCATTGGTAATTCATCATCGAGACGATAATTGCTATGTCACGCTACATGGGGACGCAAAATATTTCTTCAAAAAACTCAAAAATTCTCCACGGAAAGAATTTGTCACGATGGAGGGCGGCGAAGCAGGATGGGAAGAGCATGCATGCAAATCAAAATCACATCATGGCTTTTTGGATATTGAAAAGGAAACAGTCAATAGGATCTCTGATTGGATCAAATCTGCTCGATAAATCGCCCAATATTTGCGGATCAATCTCCGGTAAGATGCTGCATTGCATGTTAAAAAGTGATCCTCACAAGAAAGTAGCCGTTAAGCAGCGAATATTGCCAATGCTTTTTCGTCAAACTGCAACCCTAAACCTGGTTCTTCAGTTAATTGTAAATATCCATCCTTAATTTTGGGCGTTTCTTCATAGAGATCCAACATCCACGGCATATATTCGACCGTAAGCCCATTGGGGCATGCTGCAACTACATGCCCTAATATTTCTGGCATTACATGGCTAACAATAGGCAAATTAGCTACATCAGCCATTGCGGCAACTTTCATCCACTGACTTACGCCGCCAACACGGATAATATCAACCATGACTATGTCAACAGAATGTTTTTGGATCATGAGGTGAAAAGGTACAGTACCGTAAAGATATTCGCCGCCAGCAATAGGCGTCTTCAGTGCCGCTGTGACTCGCGCTAACCCATCATAATCATCCGCGCGTGTTACGTCTTCAAGCCAGAAGAGGCCCACTTCCTCAGCTTGGCTGCCAATATCGATTGCTTGTTCCGGTCGCCATAGTTGATTGATGTCGCACATTAATTTTATTTCCGGGCCGATTACATCGCGAATTACCTGAATTCGACGGATTTCATCTTTTGGAGAGGGCACCCCCGGAAGTGCCATCTGAGTTTTCATTGCTCTAAAGCCCTTTGAAATGAGTGTTGCAGCGGCCTCCTGCGCTTGATCGTCGGTAAGACCGCGTCGGAGAGATCCTGATGCGTATGTTGGAACTTGTTTACGATACCCACCCAACAACTTCCATAATGGCATGTTGACCGATTTGCCCTTTATATCCCAAAGAGCTATATCAATAGCCGAGTGCGCGAGGGTGAAAATACCCGATGATCCGAAGGGGTCGCCTGTTGACGAGCGAAATTTTTTTGCAATGTGTTCAATCATTGCCGGGTCTTCACCAATTGTCATTTCAGCAAGCTCTTCAACCGCTTTTTTGAGAGTTGCGGTCAATCTGCCGCCATAGAAAGTTATGCCTATGCCTTCTATTCCATCATCAGTCCTAAGTTTTAATGCAACAACGGGCCTAGTGCGTCCTCGCTCTTCGGGCATGTTAGCCAGCGGGTCATCTTCAGGCACATTTAGAACGGTTACTTCATAGTTTACAATTTTCATTCTTGTGTTCCCTAATTTCCTTACATATACGCAGTGTGATGCTAAAGTGTAATCCTTGCAATCGTGCTGGAAGCAAAGTTGATACCTTGTGTAAACAGTTAGTGCTCTATTTATGATAATTTCTTCTAATAACGTAGTTGCTTGTGCCGGAGGTTCAGCAACGCGTCTCGAACCGAGACCAGAACAGTCGCCTGACTTTGGAGAATTACTATTGCGGCTGCGAGTTGTTGGTTTGTGCGGAACGGATCTTTATAAGCTTTCAGCTGGAAATGAGCAGCCTGGTTCTGTTCTCGGACATGAAGTTGTTGGTGATGTCCTGTCGTTAGGCAAAGGTGTTCAGCATTTTGCTGTCGGTGACCGTATTGTTGTTCCTCATCACGTGTCTTGCGGTAATTGCTCCTTTTGCAAAAAGGGTAATGAGACAATGTGTGAAGTGTTTCGTGAAAATCTTATTGCTCCAGGCGGGTTTGCTGACACGATGGTGATAGGCGAGCCTGCAGTTACATCTGCTGCCTATATTCTTAGTGATGAGATATCGGACAGGGCCGCAGTCTTCTTAGAACCCGCTGCCTGCGTTTTAAGAAGTATACGCCGTTCAGGGATTAGCAGCGGCGATCTTGTTGTGGTTCAGGGTGCTGGGCCCATGGGATTATTACACTTGTTGGTATTAAGAGCTGAGATGCCAGAGACCAGAGTAATAATTATTGACCCTGTATCTGAAAGGCGGGTTTTTGCTAAAAAAATGGGTGCGCATGAGGTTTTAAGTCCGGAAAAGGCTAATATTTTTGCTCAGAACATTAATGCCGATGCTGTTTTCGATACAGTCGGCGGTTCGTTGGTGATGGGTTCATCTATAGAATTAACACGCCATGGCGGGACGGTGGTGCTTTTTGCTCATGCATCAAATGGGGAACACGCAAAAATTGATCTTAATAACGTTTTTAAGTTCGAGCGCCGCATTGTCGGTACATATTCTGGTGCTCTTGCTGAGCAATCTGAAATTTTTAACTTAATCAAGTGTGGTCGACTTGACCCATCTTTATTAGTTACGCATACAATGCCATTAGATGATTTTGAAAAGGGAGTGTCCCTTGTGCGCAATCGTAGAGCGTTAAAAGTTTTGTTTACACCATCAAAGGCATCATTAGGCTTTCTATGACTTTACCGAAAAATATGACTGCTGCAATGCTCATAGGGCCGGAACAAATCGAAATAAGGGAGGTTCCAGTTGTTCCGCCAAGTACGGGGGAATTATTGATTTCTGTTGAAGCAGCAACCACTTGCGGGACCGATGTAAAGGTATTTCGCCAAGGGGGACACGCGCGAATGCTTCATGCCCCTACATTATTTGGGCATGAGGTGTCAGGACGAGTTCAAGCTGTTGGGAAAGGCGTACAAAAATTTTTGGAAGGGGATGCCGTAGTAGTTGCAAATTCTTCACCCTGCCTTAACTGCGATTACTGCAATATGCATCGTGAAAATTTATGTCGTGATCTTCAGTATCTCAACGGAGCCTATGCAGAGTATTTGCTTATTCCTGAGCGCTTCGTGGCACGAAGCACCCATAAAATTCCTAATGAACTAAATTTCTCTCGAGCTGCGCTAACCGAACCTCTTGCATGCGTACTTCATGGTATCGATGCATGTAACTTAGAAAATTATGAGGTAGGAACTGAGATTGCAGTATATGGGGGTGGCCCTATCGGACTTCTCTTTGTCGGGGTATTAGCTGATTTAGGCTTTAGTGTAATTCTAGCTGACCCTAATCGGTCTCGGCTTGATGTTGGGAAGGCAATGGGCGCTAAGAAAGTTATTCAGATAAAGCGCGACGGTGGTCAAGCTGGAGTGCTAAAATCACTGTGCCAAAATAAGGAAGGAACCTGGATAGCTATTGATGCAACAGGTCAGCCTGCCGTTTGGGAGGACGCCGTGTCTACAGTGAGGCCAGGAGGAATAGTTAATTTATTTGGCGGTTGCAAGCCTGAAACAAAGGTGTCTTTGGACGCTCATCTCTTGCATTATAGTGAAATTACTGTGAAAGGTGTTTATCACCACCGGCCAGACACTGTGCGTAGGGCGCTGGACCTATTAGCTCAATCAAGATTTCCTGTCGATTTGTTATTAAGTGCAAAAATGCCGATCGAGCATGCAGAAAAAGCACTGAGAATGATGATGGCCAAAGAGGCATTGAAAGTTGTAATTAGCGCAGAATCATGAACAAGCCAGCGTCTCTGATACGGCTAGCCTATAAAATTCGTGCTCATAATCCTACTTAATTGTAATGGAGCGCTTATGGAGTTCCCATTTCTTTTTTTAAATCATTGAGGTGTAGCTTAGCGTAGGGGTGTTTTGCTGCGTCAGCCTTTTTATACCACTGTGCTGCAGTGCTCGTATTTTTTTGAACACCAAGACCATAGCGATAATGATATGCAAGGTTCATCATGGCCTCGGTATGTCCTAATTCAGCGGCTTCTTGAAACCATCTAATTCCTTCGGCGGCGTCTTTGGCAACGCTTTTCCCGTTTGCATATAAGAACCCTATAAAATTACGGCAATCTGCCTCTTTGCCACTGCCGGGATATTGCCTCAAAAACATCCGATAGGCAGCAACAGTATCTTCTTTGCGGGCGTTTTCGAAGGCGCTTTTAATTTGTAGCATTTTTTGTCGTTTTGCTTCGGCTTTTGCTAAACGACTTTTACGTTCGGCCTCTGCTTCTGTGATTGACTTAATGGCTGTCTTGGCATTATCGGAATTAGGGCCTCCGGGAAAGTCTTTTAGGTACTTTTCATAAGAGGCACGGGTATTAGCTTTGCTTGCTATAGCCCACGCAGCTCTCTCAGCGGCCGCTTTTTCTTCGCTTGTTTTTTCGATTTGCAAACGTGCGAGTGCAGACTTTGCCGGCTCTATATGAGTGCCCTTTGGATACAAGCGAATGTAGGTTTTAAATGCAAATATAGTGTTGACCTCTTTAGACAATTCGAATGTTGCATTATCTGCTGCAAGTTCTGCTTTCTTCTTCTCAAGTTGAACCCGCTCTATTGCTCGAATGGCATCCTCTCGATACCGACCTTCCGGATAAGCGCTGATATATGATGTAAAATCACTGATTTGGTTTGAATTAAGTGCTCTCAGCCAAATTCCTTCCTCAGTCTTCCATGCTTGATAGTACTGATAACCAAACCCCGTTCCGGCAACGACCCCGATCGAAAGCACTCCAAAAAGGATCACCATTGCCAGAACACCCAACCTCGACTTCTGCGAATGTCGTAGTGGTGCCCCAGCTGCTGTCAAAGACAAGTCAAGCGAATCTTTGTCGGGAATAATTTTTAATTCTATTTCTGTTTCACCAATCTTTACAACTGTCTGAGGGGCAATTTGCGTTGGGCAAAAGGGTTTAAGTTGTCGTCCATTAACAACTATGGCAGATTCACTATTCAAATCTTCGATTAAAAACTCAGCTCCACTCACTGTTAGACGTGCATGACGACGCGAAATTTTGGGGGCATTTGCAACATAATCGCAAAGCTCCTTATCAGAGCCAATAACAACACCATTATTTTCAAGAGCACTGGTTTTGATTTCGAAAAAAAAATGATCACTCATGGTGCTCTCTCTTGGCGTAATAGTGAAAGAAACGTCATGGCAGGGCAACTCCGGTAAATTTACCTCTATTAGCCATAGCTAATTGGCTTAAAAAGGTGACAAAAGTGGGGCGCTCATAAAAATTACCTATGGCTACGGTGTGAATTTCTTTTCGCCCACCATTACGTCGGGTAATATTTTGAATGACCTGTCGCCAATTACGATTTGGCACCGTTGGTTGTCCATCGGTCATTAGAATAATCGCATCAACATTATATTGCAGTGCTGCCATTAATCCATCCATTGTTGGAGTACCGCCATCAACTCGCCCCATCATATTACGGACAAAATTCATAGCAATTCCCTTATTTTGGTTTAACATTGGCGCTGTCCCTTGGTTCGGCCAACGCGGCAACTGAATGGTATAAAATGCTTTAGTGCCCGGCGCATGAAAACCAATGATTCCAAGCTTTTCCTTTTCGCTCATGGGCTCGAGTATCTTCTGCATTGTTTGAAGTGTGATATTTCTAAATTTTTTCATACTGCCAGACATATCCATGACAACTACGAAACTTTGGGCGTTGGTAGCTAGACCAAGAAGTGCAAACTTTACTCGACGTTTGGCTTCCTTTCGAGCTTCATTTAGATCAGCCTTTACTTTGTTCGCTGAGGATTGGGCAGCTGCAATTTTTTTCTCCGCTTTCCTTGCTCGGTCTTCTGCAGCACGCAGCCTTTCACTTAGATTATCACTCGTTTGTATTTTTTCTTGAAGTTGGTCAATTTGTTTTTGTGCCTCTTCGAGTTTTGTCTTGCTTACTGATGTCGAGACGGTTTGTTCTAATTCGACAATTTTTTCGCGCATTTTGTTGTTGTCTCGCACAACATCGTCATGCTTTAGATAATATGGAAGCAAGACAATTGTCACCAAAATGAATGCTCCAAGGGCAGATGCAAACAAGTCTAGTGCGGACATACTGAAAATGACGACTTCGCGGCTTCGGCGTTTCATCAGAATTTCCTGTTGCCAATTATGGATTACCGTTCGTATAGACGATTTATAAGGTTATCGAGACAATATTGACCAGAGAGGTTTAAAGCCCGTTCCTCACGGCCTTGTACAATATGCATCAGGAATACGAGTATTCCTGACATTGCTAATGCAAGTAATGTGGTAAAAAAAGCGGTACCAAGTTTGGTCGTTAAAACTCGTAATAGCGTTGCATCATCTGGCCGCATATTAGCAATTCCCTCTAGCGCGATGGCAATGCCAATAACAGTACCTAAAAAGCCCAATGTTGGAATGAGCCATACTATATACCTCAACATATTATAACGGAGATCGACCTCGTGGTGGTATAGCTCAATGCTAGAATTTAATAATGCATTCGATTGGTCAACCGAGCGACTTGATTGAAACTGAAGTATCACTCTTGCAATGAGACGTGTAAGGAAGCAGTCTTGGGTAGCCTCATCGCGGATGGAGAGCTGATAGTAGTGGCCTAAATCTTCTGATCTAAGCACTGTTTCCCGGTCCTCTGGTAGGAACTGCCGTCGCAGGACACTCATTTCTCGATTGCTGACAGTATGCCGCACCCAAAGCTCCGAAAAGCCTATTGCAAAAACAACCCACATGACATTTTGAACCGTAAAAGGGTAGGTCGCGAAATTTCGGTCAATTAGCAGACGTTCTGCAATCCCTTCGAGCAAAAAATGAAATACCAATAGCAATGCAATCGAGAAAAAAACGCCTATTAATGCCCCGATGATACGGGTTTCGCTATCTCTCTCAAGATCTAGCTTTCGCATTATTTCTCCTTCGCTGAAATAATTTCTCCGGTATGAATAGAGCGCCTCACTTGACCGGTGGGAAGGTTATTTTTTGGGTCGTAGTGATTTTTGTTGCTAGGCGATAAAGAAGTAAGAATAGAATTTTCGTATTCCTCGAATTTAGCACATATCCCATTGGGCGCAATCATGGCTAACACTGATTGACCTTTGGTTTTGTATTTACCAAACCGAATTTCGGTATTTTTACCTACGTAAGTTTGCTTGAAGTTGACCCACTTTTGCTTTTCTTTTTTGAAACTGCCCGCCTCGCTCGCTCTATCTGTCAAGAATAGTTTTCCACTAGATGACACAACAAGCTCAGCATGAATGTCAGAAACACTAGAATGATTTAAATGAACATCGCAGTTCATTGCGGAGCCAATAGTAAAGGTAAGGTATGGGGACATATCCGGTAATCCAAAGATAAAGTTGTTGATACGTATTTATAGCATCATTTTCTAATAGCATAATCACTACTCACAACTACATGGCGCTTTTAATGATGCTTTTATTGGTCATCTAGCGCTTTTACCTCTACTTTATGTATTATGTGGAGAAAATGACTTCATTGGGGGGGGCTATGATCAGAGTTGCTGACTATGTTATCGTCGGAGCAGGGTCTGCTGGCTGCGTTGTTGCCAGCCGCTTGACAGAAACCAAAGCCACTGTTGCACTGTTAGAAGCAGGACCAAAAGACAACCATCCGATGATTCATATTCCAGCCGGGCTACGTTCCTTGCAACATCATCCGGTATTAAACTGGAATTATGAAACAGAGCCAGAGGAAATGACGGGAGGTCGGAAAGTCTATTGGCCTCGCGGTAAGGTTTTGGGTGGATCAAGTTCGATAAATGGAATGTTGTATGTCAGAGGCAACTCAAATGATTACGACACTTGGGCTCAGGCGGGCTGCACCGGCTGGAGTTTTGAGGATGTTCTACCATTTTTCAAAAAATCTGAGGATTTTAGGGGGAATGGAGAAAATGAATTTCGTTCTAAAGGCGGTTTGCTTGCAGTTGAACCCTACAAAAATATACTTCCACTAACACATAAATTTGTAGAAGCATCGCAACAAGCGGGACATATTTTCAACGAAGACTACAATGGAAGGCGGCAAGCGGGAGTGACATATTCCCAAAATACTCGCGATAACCGCTTCAGAGCTTCCACATCACAAAGTTTTTTAAAGGCAGCCAAGAACAGAAAAAATTTACAAATTATTACAGAAGCTTATGTGAAAAAATTAATCTTTGATGAGAAGAAATGTGTGGGTGTCTCATACCAAGTTGGCAATAAAGATATGGAGATACGGGCAAATAAAGAGGTAATTTGTTGTGGTGGATCGATCAACTCCCCTCACATTCTTCAGCTTTCCGGTATTGGACCAGCACGGCACCTGCGTAGCCTTGGTATTGAAGTGCTGCATGACTGTGCCGGGGTTGGCGAGAACCTCAGCGATCATTTTGTTGTACGCCTAGTGCATAAAGTAAAGGAAGCTTTGACCTTAAATCAAATCGCAGATTCTATTCGTGTGCTTCCAGAGGTATTAAAATACATAATTCGCGGGGATGGTGCATTAACATTTGGTGTTACTAGCGCGATGGTTTTTTGCGATAGTCGTGAAGGGTTAGCTAGTCCTGATCTGCAGTTGCTATTCGCTCCTGCCAGTTCTTCAATAAAAATTGTAGGAAAGTTAGATAAATCGCCCGGAATGACACTTTCTATATGTCCCGTTCGTCCACAAAGCAGAGGTACCGTTATGGCGGGATCTCCCGACCCATTCAAGAAAGCCGTTATACGCCCAAATTATCTCGGTGTTGATGACGATATCCAAGTGATGTTATCGGGCATCAAACAAGGGCAGAAAATTTTTGAACAAGATGCGCTCCGCCAACACTCCCTTGGTGAGGATATACCTGGTAAACCTGTACAAACAGTTGAAGATTGCGTCGAGTTTGCCAAGGCGAGGGGTGTCACAATTTATCATCCGGTGGGCACTTGCAAGATGGGTAACGATACGATGTCGGTTGTGGATCCGTGCTTAAAAGTGCGGGGCGTTGAGGGTTTAAGAGTGGTAGACGCATCTATAATGCCAAGCGTCACATCGGGTAATACAAACGCTCCCGCTATTATGATTGGTGAAAAAGGGGCGGCTATGATTTTGGCGGATGCTAAAAAGTAGCAAACTACTCTCATAACGGTGTCGGAAGTTAAACTTTGTTCACATCACGGCGCGGCCACCTTCTTGGCAAAGTATGAATAAACCGCATGCCCTTAAAAAGAAACTTCCCCTGTTTTCGAACACTCAGGAGTGTTAAGGCCGCCCTTGTCGCTGATGTGGCTATAGTCACCAATTAAAAATTTTCTCTTAAAACTGAACTACGACCCCGCCATTTATTTGCAGCATCTGGCCATTCATAAACGCTCCATCTTCGGAGCATAGGTAGGCTATTAGACCACCTATTTCAGTTGTTCGCCCAAGGCGGCGTAACGGATTTTCATCTCGTAACTTTTTACGACGTTCATCCGTTTCGACATCGAAATCATCTCCAGGAAAAGTCCCTGGCGATATTATATTTGCTGTTATGCCGTATTTGCCAAATTCGTCGGACAACGATTTTATCAACCCCCAATTTGCATGCTTAGATGATGCAACTGCAGCCGCACCCTGATAACCCTGCTGAGCCATCATGCCAGTGAAATTAATTATGCGGCCCCATTTTCTTTCCATCATGCCAGGTAAGCAGGCTTTAATCATCCAGAGTGGCCCCTTAAGATTTATATTATGGACTTCATCCCACTCGGCATCGGTGACGTCTAGAAACGCGGTATGAGGCCGTATTGCAGCATTGTTTACGAGAACATCTATAGAGCCAAACTTATCTATGCCTGCCTTTATTATTTGGCTCGTATCCTCTTTTATGCCCACATTACCCATAGCAATAAGTGTATCGACACCAAATGCAGCCAATTCCTTTGCCACCGCCTCACAAGCACCTTTATTCTTGGACCCGTTCAAAATGATATTAAAACCCGCTTCGGCTAACCGAAGTGCAATTCCCCGTCCTATCATTTGTCCAGAACCTGTAATTAAAGCGGTCCGTCTTTCGTTTTCCATCACTAACCTCTCAACCAAAAAATACTCCCAGCTTACAACCTTAGCTTGACTCAGGCCAGAGGCGTTTGGCAGTGAGAGAGGAATAAAGTGTGCTAGAAAGGGGGCAAGGACAGGTGATGTCAAAGGCTTTTAGAGATTGCAATGTGTCGAATTGAGTCACAAGGCCATGCCTTACTGGGCCGGATGTGCAGAGTAGTTTTCTTGCTCGCACTGCGCCATTTGCAATGCTAAAGGCGGGTAGGAAGTTTTGGGTTAGCCAAGTGTTATACATTTCATCTTGTTCTGCGTTTCCGATTAAAATTTCACATGCGTGACCTGGCCGTTTTGTGATCGCGGTACCTTCGCAACTCCATTCGTGACAAAAAATTAAGCTCAATGGTTTATTTCGTAATGCGATCATTTGGCGTGTTAAATCGTCTTGCTGAAGTTTTAATTGAGTGGGATTAGGATCGAAAAAAACTCTACTATTGGTGCCGCCAAAAAATGCAGCATAACGCGTTCCGTTTTTGTAATGACCTGCCCACTTATAGCCTGGTCGGGCAAGTTTTTCCGGGATATGCGTTTTGTGGAACCATGAAAGATATTTTGTTTCGTTTTCTGGCATTACGTCGTATAGCAACATCCAAATAGCGTCACTCATGTGTATCCCCGGTCCATGTGCAAAAATTTTCTATGTTGTTATGAATATTTTTTGAACGCTTATACAAAACGATCCGTCTAGCCTGGTATGACAGATTCGCCGGCAGTTATTGATTTATGCATAAGGCGTCTTTCGTGTGCGGGGAATGGTTTTCGATGGTGCATTGTGCACCGATTGTCCCATACAAGCAAATCGCCGACTGCCCATTCGTGCTCCCAAATAAACTTTGGGTCACATGAGTGTGACCAGATTTTGTCCAACAATTCCTCGCTTTCTTTTACAGTATAATCAAATATGAAAGAGTTTAAGCGTCTACCGAGAAACAGGCATTTCTTTCTAGTAACCGGGTGTAGGCGGACCAATGGATGCCTAACGCCCGGAGCTTTGGAAACATCTGTTATTTCCCCATAGGCCTGGCGTGGAGTGCCATCCGAACTGTGGCTTTTCGAATGGTTTGAATATGAGCCGTCCACAACCTTGCGCAGTTCCTCCGGCAGTGTTTCGTAGGCCATATACATATTGAGAAAAGACGTTTGTCCGCCTTGATCGCTCACCTCTACTGCGTGGAGTAAGCTCGCAGAAATGGGTTCCTCAGTGAAGGAGCTATCAGTATGCCAAAAAGCTTCACCGTTTCCCAATGACCCCTTTGGATGTCCGTTAGCATCGGTAATATTTGAGATAATCGTAATATCGTCCGGTACTTCATCGCTGTAATACGTTTTGCGACCCAGGCCCAGAAGCTGGTTCGCTGTTTTCCCTGCGGGCCCAAAAACGTGCCGCAATCTAAGCAGATCGTCAAACTGTAATGTTTGGTTTCGGAAAACTAGGACCATATGCTCGATCCACCCAGAAAATATTACCTCTTGGTCTTCCAAAGATATATCTTCCGACAGATCAATGCCGCTTACCATAGCTCCCAACGCTTTTCCGGTAGGCTCAATTTTAATTGCCATGACTTACCCTTCCTTGTACGAGCATTTTAAACTTAGAACCGCATTCAAGGAAGAAGGTTTGAGAATAACTGAAGCCATTTTGTTTAAACGGTAAAAAAATTTATGCGAAATTCAGTTTGGGTTATGCGTCTTATAATGCTGACAACCTATTCAGGCCCCCAAGCTTCGATTAAAGCTCTAATGTCTAATGAAGTATAAAAGCCCGGAATCGTTCCGAAAGGAGGCTCTCTGTAGGCCATCAGGGTCTGTCCTAAATGGGCGCTATCCGAAGAAAACTTTGCAGTTGTGAAAAGACAATCTCCGTCATCACCATCAAATGGATGTTCCAAACCCAACACATGGCCCATTTCGTGAAGAAATTTGTAGTCCATCCGATTATGTTTGCCGGCTCCCTCTGCGCATTCGTTTAAAAACATAATCTGCTTAGTACCGCTAGAGTCGTCGATAACTTCTCCATAATGCGCATCTGGCACGCAAATTAGGTACACCAATAAATCGGCGTTACTTTTATAATATGTTCGTCGAAAATCTAAACTAATTAGCTGATCTAATCTATATAGGAGTTTTTGTGCATCTCTAGCATCCGCTTCGGTTATGCGTCGAGGATTAAGTGCGTAATTTTGGCCTTCATGTCTGAAAACAAATCTATTCGTCGATTTGTTAAAATAGTAAAATAAATTTTGCCTACCGCGTAAAAATTGCTTGGCTTCATTAATCCATGAACGTTGCAACAATCCCTCTGTGTTAAGCGTATTGCTGCACCTGCTACTGGGCAGAGGATTCAGATTACTCTTTCGTTGTATTAGGCCAAGAAACAAATCAAGCGCTCTCAAAACATTTTCTGATGAAGTGGATTGCGCTAATTTAAAAGATTGCGTCTCAGAGGGGAATACATGGTTAGACTTGGATGCCGTGGCCCATGGAAGATTGGAAGAATTTTCAAGATTAAAACCAACGGCGCTCGAAACGCTGCAAGTGGTAGTAATAACGACAACTGAGCACAACATTTGGAAGGTGTGCCATGCAAACTTTAATTTTTGTTGAATTGCTGCGTCTGATGGATGAGTTACATTCATAAAATTACCCGTATCGCGTTTGTGACATTCATATAGCTCTAGCAACTTTTTGTTGGAAAAAATTTCAATATAAAAATAGCCGTTATTCGATGATCTGCAAAGTCATCATCGATACAGTCACAAAGCAAGAAAAAATTCTTAATTTATGGTGGCAATATTATCGACTGACCTTGCGCTATCTTGCTATGGGATAGAATTTAGAGGATACGTATACGAGTCGAGTTTCTAATTGGAGGATCATTCGTGCCGGATCAAAAATTACCATTCAGTGGGGTTAAAGTATTGGATCTTACACACGCGCGTGCCGGGCCAACGGCTGTGCGTCTGTTATCCGATTGGGGTGCAGATACAATTAAAATTGAGCAGCCAGCAGCCACGAGCACAGATAAAGGAAGCATTTTGGGGGCCCGCAATGGGTTTGATTTGCAAAATCTTCATCGCAATAAAAAAAGTCTGACGATTAATCTTAAATCTGCAGAAGGTAAAAAGATTTTTTTCGATCTTGTTAAACGTTCAGATGTGATCGTGGAAAATTTCCGGTCACAAACAAAAAATCGGCTTGGTGTGGATTATAAGAGCTGTGCAGATATTAATCCGCGTATTATCTATGGCAGCCTTTCTGGTTTTGGGCAGGATGGTCCTTATGACAACCGTCCTGGTGTCGACCAGATATTACAGGGTATGGGTGGTTTAATGTCTGTCACTGGTTTGCCGGGGCAAGGTCCCGTTCGTGTAGGCATTCCCATTTGTGACTTAACATCTGGAATGTTTTTGGGATTTGGGCTTGCGGCTGCATTGTTTGAGCGCGAGGCCTCGGGGAAAGGGCAGTGGGTTCAGACGTCACTTTTACAGGCCATTATTGCTATGATGGACTTTCAAGCTGCTAGATTTCTCAAAGATGGCGAGGTTCCAAAGCAGGCTGGTAATGACCATCCCACAGGGGTTCCTACTGGAGTATTTCCCACAGCTGACGGTCACATAAATATTGCGGCGGCCGGCGAAGTCCTTTTTCGAAGGTTTTGTGATGCAGTTGGTTTATCTAAGTTGTACCAAGACACTCGCTTCGACACTTATGAGGGGCGTTCGAGTAACCGTGCGGAACTCAATGCAGAAATCTCAAAGGTTACTGCGACACAGTCTTCTGAGTATTGGGTTGAAATGATGCAAGATGTTGGTGTGCCCTGTGGTCCCATCTACGATATGGGGGAGGTTTTTAACGATCCACAAGTAAAGCACCTTAAGATGGCATGGCCAATGGCTAATGCTTCTGGTGAGTTTCCGGTTGTTCGAACACCATTGGAGATGAGTCGAACAAATGTTGGTGATACCGTACGACTGCCCACGCCCGAACTCGGCGAGCATACAGAACAGATTCTTAGAGAATTGGGATACGATAATGTGGTTATAACTGATTTAAAAAAACGAAATGTAATTTAGTCAGGAATGCCCACTATGGATTACTGGAATAAAGAAACGCTCTCAGCAATTGACAGCATGCTAAATCCGAAATCGGTTGCGATTATTGGCGCGTCCGAGAATAAATCCTACGGCGGCCGATTTATGGCTAAGGCCCTATCTAGTGAAGGTGCATTAACAGTCTATCCTGTCAATCCGAACAGAAATGAGATTCAGGGCCTAAAGGCGTACAAAAGTGTTTTAGATTTGCCGGAAGTTCCAGATGCGGCGGCAATTTTGGTGCCGTGGAATTTCGTCCTTCCAACCCTCGAACAATGTCATGAAAAAGGGATTAAGTCAGTAATTGTAATATCGGCAGGGTTTGCTGAACGAGGAAATGAGGAACGGGAAAATCTACAGAAAGAACTTACAGGTTTCAGTGAACGTACAGGCGTTAGAATTACCGGCCCAAACTGTCTTGGTCTAGCAAGCATAAAAGACAAACGTTGGCTCAACGCGTCTTCTCGGCCAATGATGGGTGAGGCAGGGCCGATAGGCTTAATATGCCAATCTGGCGCGACACTATTTGGCCCGATTTTGGTGCGTGCGGATGAATGTGGAGTGGGACTATCCTATGCCATTTCAACTGGCAATGAAGCCGATTTAGACTTTGCTGACTTCGCTCGATTTTTGTTAGATGACGATAGCACACAAGTTATTGCTGGATTTATAGAGGGAATTAAAAACCCAGCAAAATTTCTTGAAGTTGCCAAGCTTGCTGCTGAATATGCAAAGCCAATGGTGATTATTAAAATCGGGCGGTCCGACTACGGAGCGCGATCTGCAAATTCACATACTGCCGCTCTTACCGGTGCTGATGAAGTGATAGATGCAGCTTTTAAACAGTATGGAGTAATTAGGGCCAGTGGCTATGATGATTGTCTTGAGATTGCACAAATTATGGCTGGTGGAAAGAAACCTCGTGCGGATGGTATTGTGGCGGTATCTCATTCTGGCGGTATCAGTTCACTGCTCGCCGATATGATAGGGACTGAAGGACTCCATTTACCCGACCTAAGCGATAATGCCCGAACTGGCATCAATAAAATCCTTTCAGGTTTTGGTTGGGCATCAAACCCCGCTGACATAACGGGTTTTGCTCATCGCGAGGCTTTTTCTGAGATTATTGATTATTTGGTAAAGGAGCCAAGCTCTGGGACTTTGGTGGTAGCAAGTGCAGGTAAAGGTGCTCACGTTGATAAATTAATCTCCGTCCGCGATACGGGAACCCATAATGTGGCGTACATGTGGACCGGTCGTAGAGATCAGAAAGAAGGTCTTAATGAATTAAAAGCCGCTGGTATTCCTATTTTCTATACGTCTGATTCTCTTGCTAGGGCCCTTCGGCATTTGAAAGATTATTATTGTTGGTTAGAGGGTCGAAATAAAAATGGGTTTGCTAAAACTCAAATGAATAGCGAAGACCAAAAACAAGTTTTTAAGGGCCTTGAAAGCTTAGGCCGAGCGCAACTCAGCGAAACTGAGGCGAAACAATTAATCTCTGCCTGGAATGTCAGGGTAACGACCGAAGTAATTGTAAACTCATCACAAGAAGCGGCTGCTGCTGTTGAAAATTTTGACGGTCCCGTTGTCATGAAAGGTGTTTGTCCAGATATTGCTCATAAAACAGAGGCAGGCATAATAAAAATCGGAATCCTCGATGGTAAAACGGGTGCTGCCGCTTATGACGAGATTATTCAGGCTGTGAATGCTTATGACTCCGAGCTGCCACTAAAGGGAGTTGCGGTTCAAGAAATGGTGACTGAAGGGGTTGAGACTATTCTTGGCGTCTTCGATGATCCGTTAATGGGGCCAATACTCCTGTTTGGTTTAGGTGGAGTTATGGTGGAAGTTTATAATGATGTGGCATTACGGCATTGTCCCATTTTGCCGCATGAAGCGCACGAGATGATCAATGAGGTAATCGGTGCTAAGCTTTTGGCTGGGTTCAGGGGTAGCGAACCATGTGATGTGGATGCTCTTGTTGCAACAATGGTGAGTATATCTCAAATGGCTGCGGGGCTCGCGGGTTCCCTGAAGGAGTTGGATATAAATCCGTTAATGGTGATGCCAAAAAATCGAGGTGTTATTGCACTGGATGCTATGGCAGTTTTAAAAGGAGGAGCAGGCTGATGCCAGATGATGGTTTTCGCAAATGGCTTGGTGTTGAGTATACTGTTATGGAGGATGGGCATGCGGTTGTGCACATGAACGTTCGGCCAGAAATGCAGAATCTCCGTAACATGTGTCAGGGTGGCATTGTGGCGTCGCTGATTGACGTTGCAATGGCTACGGCAGCAGCGGGAGGTAATTACGATACCCGTCTTCGCCCAATGGCAACATTGGAGCTAAAGGTTAATTATCTATCGGGTGCTACTGGTGATCGCCTTGAAGCCGTAGCTGACGTCCTAAAATTGGGCTCTCGAACTGCTGTAGTAAGGTGTGATGTTCGGACCGATGAGGGAGATATCTGTGCTACTGGTCTTGGCACTTTTATGACACGCCGTGTCCATGCAACCGACCCGGGTGGGATGATACCGCCTAAGGGATAAAGGATTCAGAAATGGATTTAGGCCTTAAAGGGAACCTTGCCATTGTTACTGGTGGAGCGCGCGGAATAGGTTGAGCAATAGTCGAACTTTTAACAGATGGAGGTTGCGATATAGCCTTCTGTGCGCGAAACGGCGAAGAAGTACTTGAAACACGAAATATTGAGTAAACGTGGTACTAGAATTATTTCTGGGGCGGTATATGGTACGCAAAGCATTTTCTTCAGAAATTGGATAGTTGAAAGCGCAGAAGAATTACGTGGGTTGGATATTTTGATCGCTAACGCAAGTGCATTGAGCGTCGGCGCGGATGAAGAGGCGTGGCGGACTAGCTTCTAAGGTCACATTCTTGGCACTGTGCGTGCTGTTGAAGCGACACAGGTATACCTTGAGGGATCTGATGCAGGCGCTAACTGTGCTATCTCAAGCACGGCAAGCATAAATACGGCAGGTCGTGTCCGAACATATAGTGGTGCCAAAGCGGCGTTAATTAACTATATCTCCGGTTTAAGCACCAATCTGGCACGGAAGGGTATTTGTGCGAACACAGTGTCGCCACGTCCTGTTTATTTTCCGGGTGATGTTTGGGATTTGCGGAAAAAATATGCTGAAAATGTATGAAGCGGCCATTAAAGCTGCTCCAGCTGGTCGCTTGTACGCTAGATGAAGTTGCTAGTGCAGTAGCTTTTTTGGTTAGTCTAGCGGCAAGTTTTAACACTGGCACCAACATTATAGTTGATGGCGGGTAAACAACGCGCGTTCAATTTTAAATACATTGCTTTCAATCAAATATCCTATAATTCGCCGGCATTTAGTGCTGCGGTGGTATTTACCGCTGAGCTATACATGCTCGTCATCGGCGCATCCTCAAGAATTACCTCTTGTAACTTGTCGAAACCATTAAAAGGTGTCCTCAGAGCTGAGCTGTACGCTCCCGTTAGGCCGATCTCAATATAATCACCTTCGGTGATATTGGCAGGTAGCATAAAAGGCCCTGGCATTACATCAAGGCTATCACACGTTGGTCCATAAAATATAAATGGCTTTAGATCTGTGGAACCGTTTTTCCCTAGGCACTTAACCGGGTAACGAAAACCAAGCAAGCCTGCATCGAAGAGTCCTCCATAAGTACCATCATTTATGTACAAAAAATTATTCTTGCGTGCGTCTACATGCACAATTACTGACCCTGATTCGGCCACTAACGCTCGCCCGGGCTCGCACCATACTTCAAAATTATTAGGAATAGAGAGCTCGGTTAGAGCAGTTTTGATCTCAGAAAAATAGTCCACTAATGGTGCAGGGTCTTGTCCGGGATATAAAGATGGAAATCCGCCGCCAACATCAATTATGTCAATTGGTATATTTGCTGTACACGTGATTTTTTTTATTTGTTGCAGTGCAAGTTTATATGCCGTGGGGTCTAGGCATTGGGATCCAACATGGAAACAGAGACCAAGTCTTTCGCATCTTTTAGCTGCATCTTTTAATAAAGTGACCGCAGTGGCAGTAGTTACACCAAATTTTCTAGTAAGCGAGTGCGCCGCATAGCGGTTGGAAACTGATAGACGCATCAGTAAAGTCAGATCCTTAGAGTGATTTGTGGACGCAGAAATTTTTTCTAATTCTGTTACGCTATCAAAGGCAAAAGATCGGACATCATATTCATAATACGCGCTTTCAATAGCAGCTCTATTTTTAACTGGGTGGAGGAAATTTATTTCAGCCTTGGGAAGGATCTCTCTAACCAGCGCGGCCTCGGATAATGACGCAACATCGAACTGACGTATTCCAGATTTATACAATGTCTTAAGTATGTAAGGGTGTGGATTGGTTTTAACAGCATAGAGAGTATTCCCCGGAAAATTTTTTAAGAAATATTCGGCTGCATTATGTGCAGCTTTAGGTCGAATGCAGCTTACTGGCCTTTGCGGATTGAGAGTGAATACCAGTGACTCAGCAGAAATATAGCGGTCCATCACATGGAGCACTCTTTAATAGTTTCGTTGAATGGAGCTAAACAAACATAGCCGATGTGCGCCGGTTTAGTCCTCTATTATGATTTTGTAAAGGATTGCTTTTTTGTGCGCAAATTTAGAAATTGGTCATAAAAGAGATGCAAAATTCAAGAATCAAGCCCTTTGAGATGATTTTTAGAACCGAGGAGCTGTAAATAGATAAATGCGAAGTGTTATAGTTCGCGAGTAAAGAGCCTAGCTACAATCAATAATTTTGTCACCTTTGGCCATGGGAAATAGACAGCAGAGTGACAAAGATTTTCTTAAAATTTTCCAAAAGATAACTTATCGGAAAACCACGATGTTTTTCGGACATGCGTTTCACGAGAAATATGTTGGTTTTTGAGATAACGAGATAAATGGTATCCTCGAATCGCAAACGGTATTATGCAGATGAATATCATGATAATTATAAGTAATTATTACCGTTGCCATTGGCTTTAGGAATAATGATTGTGACAGATGCTACAATTTCGGTTTGGTAATATCGCCCGCACCGCGCGCTTAAGAAAAACTATAGGATTAAATTTTATTTATTAGATCTATGAGCGCACCGTCTCCTGAAAAACAGTCCGAAGAAGAAGGCTTGCCCCCTCGGCAACGCATCTTGGTCGCTTTAGCAGTACTCCCGGCTGGCGCTATGCAAGGTATGGATACCTTTGCTACCGGTGTTGCGATACCGCGTATGATGGGATCTTTTTCAGTCACTCTTGTTGAAATTTCATGGGTTTTGATTTCCTACCTTGTAGCATCTGCAATGTTCACCCCATTCTATGCGTGGCTTAGTCGGAAAATTGGTTGTAAAAACCTCTTTATTTCAGTCGCTTTTGGGTTTGTTTGCTTCTCAATTCTCGTTGCGCAATCTGATAGCTTGATTGAGGTGGTAGTTTTTAGGTTTTTCCAAGGTGCCTGCGGCGCCGGCTTTAATCCTCTTACAATCCAGATAATTCTTGCTGCTTTTCCTCGAAAGTTACATGGCATCGCTTTTGGCTGGCTCCAGATGGGACGGAATAGCTCTATAGTAATTGGTCCCATTGTAGGGGGGCTTCTTACCGAACTTTTCGATTGGCGGTTTATCTATCTTATGAATGTTCCCCTCGGTCTTTTGGGTTCGTTTTTAATATGGCGTTTACTTCCCAAAGATAAACCACAGGGTGCCAAAGCTTTCGACTTTTTTGGATTCGTTACACTCAGTATTGCACTTTGTGCAACGCAATTACTGCTCTCGCAGGGTGGTAAAATGGACTGGTTCAATTCCAATCTTATCGTCATCTACATATTTATCGCGGCATGTTTTTCTTATGTATTTCTCTTCCATGCGCTCACTTGTAGGCAACCTTATTTAAATCTCAGGGTTTTCAAAAATAGGGAATTCCTAATTGGAATGATACTGGTCGTCTTTACCCAATTTATGATCTATGGGTATATCGGTCTGTTGCCCCCAATTCTTCAGGATCAACTTGGCATGCCCGTCTACGAAGCTGGATTTATTATAGCTTATCGTGGCATAGGCTCTATGCTTGCTTCATTTATTGCCGGGTTCTTAGTGCTTCGCTACAGTCCCAAGTATTTAATCATTTTGGGTATGCTGGGTATAGCATTCTCAACATGGTCGTTGGCAGCATTGGCACCAAACGCAACGGCTATGCACATTATTTTTGCAGTTTTTTTACAAGGTTTTGGACTTGGGTTTGTCAAGACGCCTATCTTATCGCTAACCTTTATGACACTTGAGTCGTCAATGCGACCTGATGGAACCTCTATATTATCTACAGCACAACGCATCGCATCCGGTATAGGTATATCGGTACTAATTGCCATATTAGTTAGTAGCACGCAGCGCGCACGGTCCAATCTGGCACAAAATGTGAGCGAATATAACGAACGGTTTCAGCACCTTGTTTTGCCAGAAAAATGGGACATGGAGAGTTTGCCGGGAGTAATGGCACTTGATAAATTAATCGAAAAGCAAGCAGAATTTATGGGCTACATCATCGATTTTCAGATAATGACCCTAGTTACTGTTCTTATGCTTCCTCTATTGCTTTTGGTAAGGATCAAAAAAGTAAACGAATAGTCAGCTCAATCGTAGTCAAGTTCTCTTAGTAACGGGCCTGCTGCTTTCTCGAACGCGGCAAAAGCGTCGTTATCAAAGTATTCTTTATGATCCCCAACAATTCCTTTGCGGAAGAATGAATTTTGGTCTTCATCGCCACGAATTCGTCCTCCCGATAAGGCCTCAAAGGAGCCCGCCTCAAGACATGAGTCAATGATATCAGGCGCGCTAGCAACCTGAATAAACTCCAAAAGACGTTTGATCTCGGTCTCAGGATTGGCGTGTAACGCCTCATATCGTATCTCCAATAAACGACCCGGATGGGCGTCTCCAAATTCACGGGCCTGAGTGACGCGGCTACGCCACGCACCCGCATAATCTGAAACAAATTCTGCTAAAGTAGTATCTTTAAGAGCTTCAGGACTCCACTTCTGTGAAAAGTGCCAGCCCGATAGGCAAACATCGCGTCCATCGCGCAAAACATGAATAAAGCGACTTTCCGGGAATAATTTAGCTAACTCATTCAGAGCAATAGCGTGCTCCGGGGTTTTTTCACCGATGGCTTCTATGGCATCAATATCGTTAACCCATTGGTCAAATATTGTTAAAATAGCGGTTCGTAGGAGCAGCGTAAGACCATCTGCGTCGAAAACAGGGAAGTCTCCATTTAATCCAAGTGAGGAGGCACGCTCCTTTCGTATTTCCGATTGTTTGTTATAAGCTAGTAGAGTTTTGGTAAGATTTGGAGCGAGATGGTTCATAAAGTGCCCTTCGCCGGCGGAGCGTATGGCTGGGTGTCCGTCAAGTAAACGTTGCAACCACGTAGTCCCCGACTTTGAAGCTCCCACAATAAAAAAGATTTTTTTATCGAATAACTTTTGAAGGCGCTGGTATTTATTCATTGATCATCAATCCCGTTTTCATAACCCTCATATAATACCGTCCCAGGGTCGAACAAATCATCCATCGACAAATAACGTTCACCCGTATCACAGAAAAAACAGATTATATTTTTCCCTGCAAACTCCGGTCTCTTGGCTAATTCACCGGCGCCCCAAATAGTCGCGCCTGAAGTAGGTCCAATTATAAATCCCTCTGCCTTTGTGGTCTTTCTAGCCCATTCAAATGCAACTTCGTCTTCGACAAGTAAAATTTCATCTACCCGATGGCGAGCACGTTCGAAGTTTTCAGCAACGAAACCGGGGCCTATACCACTTATTCTGTGGGGCCCTGGAGCGCCACCGGCGTTGACTGGGCTTGCTGCCGGTTCAACTCCAACTATGCGAATTGAGGGGTCCTTCGCTTTGAGATATTTTGAGATACCTTCAATAGTTCCGCTGGTGCCCATTCCTATTACTACAGCACCAATTTCACCACCTGTTTGTTCCCAAAGTTCGGGGCCAGTGGTTTCGAAATGAGCCGCTGAATTATTAGGGTTCCCGTGTTGATTAGCAAAAAATGTCGTATCGGGATTATTTGCACAATAAGCTAGCGCTAGTTCGCGTGCACCCGTCGTAAGCTTTGCGGCAGGTGTGAGGACCACAGTCGCACCATATGCTGCTAATAACTTCTGGCGTTCGATAGAGCTCGTATCAATCATATAAAAACGCGCTTTAAACCCGAGTATTGCTGAAAGACAAGCGATGCCTATGCCGGTATTCCCGCTTGTTGCTTCCACTACTTCAGTTCCCGGTTTTATATCACCAGCGTCAATTGCATTTTTAATCATAAAAAGCGCTGGCCGATCCTTAATCGATGTGGGATTCATGGCCTCAAGTTTGGCGAGGATATTAGCTGAGCAGTTTGGGAAGAGTCTTTCCAATCTCAGTAGAGGAGTTTTTCCTATAAGCTCGGTAAGGTCATTAGCTATAAGCATGTCAAAATCCGTTTTAGCGGTTGGGTGCAATGCATAAGTCCTGAATATTATCGCATTTTTCGATGCGCCAGATATCATCTAATAATTTCTGAGCAACATCCAAGTCTACTTCCGGTGAGACAAGTTCAAAATACTTATCCTCGAGTTCTTCATCGCTCATAGGATCATCTGGGGCGCCTTTTCTTGTTTCTTGCATGAAGTCTATGGTCTCGGTACCACGCAGTTTAACGGTCAAATGGGCCATTCTTTTCAATGGAAACGCCTCATCAACCTGATCGTCAATATATACCTCACATTTTTTGGCGAGATTTGAAATTAATGGATCGGTAAGAGCTTCAGGTTCAAACGCGTTTAATCGCACTCGTCCTTTGACAAATGCTGTTGCTACTACGAATCCTAAGCTAAATTGACCCTCAAAAAAAGTTTGATGAGATTTACCCCCACAAATGGCAACTGTAGATTTTGCCATCCCAATTTTCACGGACATTATATCTCTGTGTGAAATATTATATTTCTTTTTTATTGTGAGCGCGGCGTCAATTGCAGGAAATGTGTGTCCACAACATCCATGATTTTTGACGGTGATTTTTGTTATGTTATAGGTCGTTCCAAGACCTTCTGTAGATTTTGCCCAATCTACCTCGCTGCTCATAGCCCTTCCAAAGCCCACAGGTCCGTCAAGTATATTTTTTGCTCCTGTAACACCATTTTTAGCTAGCTGCGCTGCCATCAATCCGACTACAGCCGCATGGGCGCCGTGTATCGGTTTGCCGTGGCAATCCTCCCTGAATGCTTGTTGTAAGCCCGCCGCCATCGTGCCAGCACTGCCTAATCCATTCACAAATTGTTCTTCATTGAGTTCTAATAACGTCCCCGCACTAAATAACGATCCAAACGATCCATTTGTTGCTGTGGTATGCCAATATTCATAGTGAGGCCGTCCCATTGCCTCTGCTATTCGGGTACTAATCTCATATCCAATAATGATAGACCGCATAAATGTCAGCCCATCAGCCCCCAAATGATCTGCCACTGAAAAGGCAGTTGAGGTTGTCGGCGTGCCGGGATGATATGCTGCTGGGCCAAATACATCATCGAATTCGACGGTGTGAGATGCCGCAGCATTTATTAAAGTTGCTGTGCGCATTGTGGCCTTGCGCCCCGTTGGGACAATACGAGCCATTCCTCTATCCATATCTTCCGCAAAAGCTGTTTGGAAGCCAATCGCAGGCATCTTCACTCCGCCTGCAGTTGTTGTAGAAAACCAATCAATAAAGCACCGTTTTGCTGCATGAAGCACCTCCGGTTGAATTGCGCTATTTCTTTCATTTACTGCATAAGCTGAAAATATTTCAGAAATCATTTTATTCTTTCCATATAAAATTTGAGGAAATGGCACTTCGGGTATTTTTATCAGGCCGGTTGAATTGATAGGCCAGCATGATTTTATTTACATAATTAATACTGTATACCCTTGTACTAAAGAAATTGTCAGAGGAGTTTGTTGATGGAAAAATACGGTATCGGACAACCAGTAATGCGCAAGGAGGATGTTCGATTTATTACTGGAAAAGGCCAATATACCGATGACATAAACCTCGATGGCCAGGCTCATGGTGCGATTTTAAGATCACCATTGGCTCACGCGGACTTTACAATAAAAGATATAGCTTCCGCTAAATCCATGCCCGGTGTTCTTGCCGTTCTTACTTACGATGATGCGGAGGCCGATTCCATCCCGACGATTCCGTGTCAGGTCTCAATAAAGTGCGCCACAGGGCAAGAAATGTACACGCCGCCACGGTATGTTCTTGCGAAGGATAGGGTGCGCTTCGCTGGGGAACCTATTGCTTTTGTTATAGCAGAGAGCCGGTCTCAGGCGATCGATGCAGCAGAGGCTGTCGTAATAGAGTATGAAGAACTTCCTGCCATAACATCAACTTCTGCCTCAGGCGCTCCCGACGTGGTGCCAATTTGGCCTGAGCGACCTGAGAACTTCTGCGCACATTGGATCAGTCACGAAAGTGGAAAAGTTACTGAGGCTTTCAACAAGGCATACAAAACTGTTAGAATTGAGGTCGTTAATAATCGGGTCGTTGGCTCACCGATGGAACCTCGCGTGGCCATCGGCGAGTATGACGCAGATACCGATACGAAGATCCTACGGTCACCAACACAGGGCGTCCATAAGATAAGGGATGCACTCGCAAAAACGTTCTACAGGATAGATCCAGAGAGGATTCGGGTGATTTCCACTGATACAGGTGGCGGATTTGGCGTGAGATCAAAAATGTACCTTGAGAGTATCCTATGTTTGTGGGCAGCAGAAAAGTTAAACCGGCCTGTGAAATGGAGAGCGGATAGAACCGAGACGTTTCTGGCAGATACACACGGCCGCGATCAAGTATCTATCCTAGAGATGGCTTTCGATGAAGAGGCAAAAATTCTAGGTATGAAAGCCGAAACAATTGCAAATGTTGGTGCCTATCTGTCTGATAATGGACCACGTATTTCTACTGTTGCTGGTGCTCGTGTTGCGGGGACAGTATATGATGTGCCGGCGATGCAGCATTCTGTAAAGGCTTGCTTTTCCAATATGCATCCAACCGATGCATACCGCGGCGCAGGCAGGCCTGAGTTGTGTTATCAGATGGAAAGGTTACTTGATGCTGGGGCCGAAGCTTTTGATATTGGTCGAGAAGAAATTAGAAGGCTTAATTTCATTAAGCCCGATCAATTGCCGTATACAAATCAAATGGGCATGGTCATCGATTCTGGACGATTCGAAGAGACCATGGATAAGGCATTGGAGGCTGCTGACTGGTATGGTTTTGAAGAGAGGCGGTCCGCTTCTGCAATACGCGGTAAACATCGAGGTATCGGAATAGGGTACTATGTTGAAGCATCTGGTGGCAAACCCAGCGAATGGGCGAGGGTGGCGCTTGATCCGGACGGGAATGCAGAACTTTATGTTGGCACTTATAGTCACGGTCAGGGTCACGAGACAGCCTTTAGTCAAATTCTTTCAGAAAAATTAGGGATAGATTTTGATAGCATTTCATTCAATCAGGGAGATACCTCTGTAATTCCTGAGGGCAATGGTACTGGTGGCTCTCGTTCTTCGCAGATGGGAGGTGTTGCAGTATCACGAGCGGCAGATCTTGTAGTTCAAAAAGCAAAAAAAATCGCAGCTCATAAAATCGAAGCGGCTATCGAAGACGTCGAATTTAAAAATGGTATTTTTTCTGTAGCCGGTACAGATTTACGTTTGTCAATTAGTGAAGTGGCTAGAGCAGCTTATGACCCAGCCCAAATACCGCAAGGGGAGGAGTTAGGGCTTGACGAAGATATTTCTTACGAACGAGATACCGAGTGTAATTTCCCTAATGGTTGTCATATTTGTGAAGTTGAGATTGATTCAGATACCGGTGTTATTAAGGTAGTTTCATACACTGCTGTTGATGATTGTGGGGTTATTATTAATCCCCTCATAGTTGCAGGGCAGGTGCATGGTGGTGTGGCTATGGGGCTTGGCCAAGCACTTACTGAACGGACTGCATATGATACTACTGGTCAACTTGTTACCGCATCCTATATGGATTATGGAATGCCAAGGGCAGACGATTTTCCCGATATTTCGGTCGGCTTTAATGTGGTGCCTAACCCGAGTAACGATCTTGGTGTTAAAGGGATTGGAGAAGGCGGCGCTTGCGGTGCTCCACCGGCTATCATTGGTGCAATCTCCAACGCCTTAAATATTACCCATGTAGACATGCCAGTTTCATCAGAGGATACGTGGCGTATCCTTCAGCAGCAAAAAATATTAGATAATGAGAAAATTATAGCCTAACTCCATAGAATTCACCGTCAGGAGGGATGCATTTTTTGTGGAAACACAAACGTACTTTAATCACTACCGTGCGATTTTTCGTGCAGAAATGGTTCGTGTGCTAATCGCCGGGAAAATGCATCCAACCGGTGACTATATATTTAGCACCTGATCCAACAGGGCATCCACGATGTGCATGTGTCCACTCCGCCGGCCAAATTAGTGTTTTACCCTTCTCAGGTTTTATCTTTAAGTCGTAATATGGAAATTCAGTCTCGCCACCATCGGTAACATCATTGAGATAAGTCATCCAAACAAGAAGCCTATGCATAGTACTAAAGCTCATCCGCTCGGAGTGTAATTTATTAAAATGTCCCCCTGAGGTATAGCGTTGAATATTGAACCTTCCTATGTGAATTCTGGGCATAAAAGTTGGAATTATGTCCCATTTATTTGTGTAGGCAACATAACAGCTATGCAGCTTTTCCATAAAGTTTGTCAGCGGGGCGTAGTCGGCTCGCTCCAAATCCTTCGGCTCAATAATAAGATCGGTTGAATTTTTGATCTTTTTATCCACACTGCCGAGGCCTGTCCCACCCTCTTGCTGAAGTGCTTTGTTTGCCTCAAATAAAGCCATTATCTCGTCACATAGTTCCAAGTCATCGAGTTGCCAGGCGCCTATAAAATTTGGCGTTTGCGTTGCTTTAATTGGGAGCTGTTTCATAAGTGGTTTGTGCTATTTCTATCGTGCTAACTGATACTGAGGATATTCACCTAATGTGAACTCAATAACTCCACATGACTTTCGCAAGTAATTTAGCCCCTCTCGATATTGACCGCATCCTAAAAGGCAGGTTCCAAGATTTTTCTGACTTTCTGTAAAATCAGGGTTAATTGAAAGAGCCATCAGGTAACTATCGGTTGCTTTTTCAAACAAGGATAGATCCTGATACGCATTTCCAAGATTATGGTGTGCTTCCATAAAATTTGAGTTTATCTCTATTGCTCGTAGGAATTGTTTTATTGCATCTTCCGGACGCTCCAGTGAACGCAACACATTACCTAAATTGTTAAGTGCATCTAAAAATTCTGGTTGCTGCTCCAGCGCAGTTTCGTAACTTTTCTCAGCTGCCGACAACAATCCTTTTTGCTCTTGTGCTAACCCTAATCGATTGTAAGTCTCAGGGCTTTCGGAATCGTACGATATGGCCGTTTCATAGTAAGAGATTGCTGTATCAATTTCGTCGCTTTCATGGTGTACTTTGCCGAGGTTATAGTGTGCGTCTGCATAATCAGGAGCGATTTCAAGTGCCTTTGAGATTAGCGCTTTAGCCTCTCCATGTTTCCCTCGCTGAAACTGCAGGACACCGTGATAATGTAATGCGATTGGATTCCCGGGGTCCTTGTTGAGTATTTCGAGGTATATCTCCTCTGCCCCGTCTAGATCTCCGGTGCCGTGTAGATCTACTGCTTTCACCATCAGTGCTTGATTTATATTAGAAGCATCGGGATTTTTGTTTTGGTTTCGTTTTCGACGTGACATTCAGCACCTTAGATACTTAACCTAGTTAGATAAAATAAATCATGCTCGAACATGAGAATTTTATATGCGATCATCGTAATCCCTCAATGAAGATTTTCATATAGATCTTTTTGAGCAAGTTCAATTTTCACTAATTAGGAGATACCAATGGCTAAGAAAACCCCTTACGAATTAGTTCCGCAGCTCGGCCGCTTGCGCGATGATGTTCTCTTCGGCGATGTTTGGGAGCAACCGGAACTCAGCAAACGTGACCGCAGCTTGATAACTGTAACAATGCTTGCCGCGTTATATAGAACACCGGAAATGAGAGGCCATATGGAGCGAGCACTTGAAAATGGCGTTACACATGATGAACTTCGCGGCTTAATTACTCACGTTGCATTCTATGCTGGATGGCCATGCGCAGTTAATGCCGGTCGCGTGGCTAGTGAAATTTTTGGAGATGAAGACTAAATTAGAAAATAATTTTTTAAAGAGTTGGAATTACGTCATAGGCAACGCAAAGGCGTTCTTCTTTGC
Source organism: Pseudomonadota bacterium (assembly GCA_036339585.1). Taxonomy (NCBI): domain Bacteria; kingdom Pseudomonadati; phylum Pseudomonadota; species Pseudomonadota bacterium. The sequence continues at coordinate 29,035 of JAYZAS010000023.1, read as the reverse complement.
TATTGAATGGTAGAACGCTATGGAACAAAGACGCCGGAAACAGCACTAGGTCACCTGTTCGTACTCGACAGATTTTTCGTGGATAGTCGCTATTCAATATTGGCATTTGGTCTCCGTTCAGGCCGAATGCTATGGCGCCTTCGTTGCCCGTAATTCTATCCGGTATATTGAGATATAGGGTGCCAGAAAGCCAACCTGGATCATGAATGTGGGGCTCAACTTTTCCGCCACTGCTTATCTTTAGGTACCAAGCTTCAAGACGCCAATTTTCCGGCCAATGTGTAATGATGCCTGCATCTAACTCTGAATGTTTCGATTGGAATGCACAGACATGCTTTTTAATAAGGGCATATAAACCGCTAAGTGACGGGTGAGATTTATCGAAAAGGTTGCCTAGTGATGTTTTGCCGTTTGAGATATGTCCCTGATCGGGAAGCTCACGATAGTGCCCTTCGGTAAAATAATCCTTTAATGCCTGAATAGTTTCTCGTCCATATTTTGTATCCATGACATTTGATACGTGTATCAAGTCAATTGGATTTTTGCAGAAAGGGTAGGGATCCTCAATTTGCCACTGGTTAGATGCAAATGCGCTAACCGCAGCCACGGCCCGATCATTTGGATCTTCTTTTAGTACATGATTAATTTTCGTGGTGAAGGCATGCTTTTTATTAAGCGAGTAGAGGCAATGAAGAACTCTATAATTAGATTTACGTTGATTAGCATGTTCGAAAGCTTTCATAGCCTCCTCAAGTCGACCAAGCTTTTGTAGTGCATTACCAATATTGAACTGCGTACGCGCAGTTTCTGGCAAATATTTAGTTGCTGTTTGAAACGCTGATAAAGCTTCTTCTGCACGGCCTAACACCATTAAGGAATTCCCGAGGTTTGTATGTGCTTCACCAAACTCAGGGGATATCGCAAGGGCCTTATTGAAATTCAATATAGCTTTATCGAATTCAACAAGTTTGTGAAGCACCAATCCCAAATTATTGTAACAATCCGCATGTTGTGGATCGAGGGTAAGGGCCTTGTTAAATACCTTTACTGCCTCATCAAATCTCTGTTCGTCATCAAGTGCGCTACCAAGGCCTACATAAAAGTCAGCAATTTCTGGATTATGGTTAATTGCCCCTTGAAAATATTCTACGGCTTCAGCGCTGCGTCCGAGTTTCTGAAGAGCAAGGCCCTTATTACAATAGGCTTCCGCCATTCCAGGTTCATAATCAATTGCATGATCAAAAGAAGAAAGAGAATCTAATATCTTGCCCGTCTGTATCTGCAGAACGCCCATGAGGTGGTACACCTTGGAATTTTTAGGGTCTACTTCAAGGATTTGAGAATAGATAGATTCTGCGGCAGCTAAGTCTCCTTGTTCATGGGTTTTTAAGCCAACATCAATGGCTTCTTCTATGGTGACTTCTGCTTCGTCGCCATGCGGCATGGCGTACTCCAATATTAGTTACTCAGCAGCGTTGGCAATTTTAACTTTAGCATATGAAGGGACGCTTGAGGCTGACACATAAACCTTGCCATCAAAAAGTCGGCGTTGGGTTCTGTAGGCAGAGGTTTGCTCTACGAACCACTCACCATTACTTTTTTGATGCACGCTAGCATTTATATCTATAAATCCAGAACCATGCATGACAATAATGTCATCTTCGTCGGTCTTTGTTTTACGCGATACTTCGTGCTGAATGGTGCCCGTTATGCGACTTGCGGTGGCTGTGCACATGGTGCACGTAAGTGGAAGAGCACGATGGCAATTACCTGAAGACAAAATTCGAGCTGTTAAATGACCGGTTTCCGCTGGTAATGCTTCACCTGACATGAGTACTGCATCTTGCGGAGGGCTTACGAAACCAATGAAGGGCGTCACAGGCGAGTTTCGGCTGACCTCCTCCGAGGTTGCTCCAAAACCAATCATTGCACCCGCATGAGATCTAATTAACTCAAGCTTTTCCATTAATTCTGCATTAGCATCGATCTCATCGGGCAACTCAGTTCCTTTCATACCAACACTCTCTGCATGCACTGTCACAACGGTATTTGCAGCATCAACGATTGACACCTCGATTTTGCCCAAGCCAGGTATGTTAAGCGTATCCTTTGTGTTGCCGGTAGGGAGTAATTTGCCCGTACTCGCTCCTCCGGGTGTTTGAAATGCCATCCGAACAGGAGATCCCGTGCCTGCAACGCCCTTAAGTTCATAATCCCCATCGACAGCAGAGAGGCCCTCATCAAGATCGAAATAAGCATGTAGGATCTTGTTGGTATTGGTGTTTAAAACACGAACCATCGCCTGCCCATCCACTAGCTGCGGTGAGACCAATCCTTCATCAACCGCGAAAGGGCCCATCGCGGCCGACATGTTGCCGCAGTTAGCATTGTAGCCCACCGTTGCATCACGGACGCCGATTTGCGCAAAGGTATAATCAATATCGGCATCTGGATGGTCCGATATTCCGACCACACAAACCTTTGAAAGAGAGGATATGCCGCCGCCCATGCCATTTAGTTGGCGGCCATTAGGGTCCGGAGTGCCCATGGCCGCCAGAAAAAATTCGTCCCAATAAGCTCTTTCAGGAAGGTCAAAGTCTTTAAATACTATAGCATTTGAAGTACCACCACGAATAAACGCTGCGGGGATTGAAAGTTGCTTCATTATAAACTCCGTTCTTATGTCTATGCCTTTTCCTGAGCAGCATTCCTACCTGCAATGCGTCCAAAAACCTGGCCAGAAACCAAACCTGAACCACCAGGATAATTATAATGAAATAAGCCACCAACCATTTCGCCAGCTGTGTAAAGACCTGGGATAGGACGCCAGTCTGTGCCTATAACTTGGGCCTCGGGGTTTACCTTTAATCCTCCAAAGGTAAAGGTAATACCGCCGGTTGCCGGGTAAGCGTGGTACGGCGGCTCATCAATCTTGGTTGCCCAATTGCTTTTTGGTAGCGCGAGCCCTTCAGTGGCTAAGCCATCCTTTTGTGTTGGATCAAACCTATCTGCAGATTGTGCACAATTATTATACTCATTGATGGTTTTTAGTGCTTGAACTTTATCATCGATGTCCATCATCTCAACCAGTTCTTCAAAATTATCTGCTATCAATGGCTTCGCTGTTTCGTATCGTGGCTCTAAATGTTGAACTGTTTTTTGATCAAAAATTTGATACGCTTTTGATCCTGGTTCGTCGAGAATTGCTGCACCGAATTTGGCATAGGTATACATATTGGTATCTTCGCCTTCATCTACAAAGCGAAGTCCCTTACGATTTATCATGATACCAAATAGATAGGAAAGTCGATTAGATTTGTCTGTCAATTTGCGATCGGCAAAATCACTCCAATCAGCATCAATTGGTGTTGAGTGCCGACCTGACCATTGTCCCCAGGGCATAGCTCCTATTGCTAAGGCCATGCGCAATCCATCTCCTTGGTTAAAGGATGTTCCTCGTACTTTGGCATGATCCCAGGGAGCCCCCAAATATTGTGCCCTCCACTGTGCATTAGCCTCAAAGCCGCCACAAGCTAGGACAACGGCATTGGCCGTAATTGTCTTTGACCCGCCGCTTTCTTTCGTGATTACTCCATGGACTTTACCTGCATCGTTTTGAATTAATTCCGTTGCACCAGAACCATATCGAATTTCGATACCTGCCTCTTCTGCTGCTTTGAACCAGCAGCTCGAAAGCCCTACACCTTCATGGACTGCTCGAATAACGACGCCGCCCGGAAATGTCCACTGCCCATTAACCATTATCCCGCATACTGAGGTTGCCGGTTCACACGGTATTTTTGCCGTTTCGACTGCCCACTTAACGGTGTCATAAGAATTATCAATCATTACTGCTGCAAGTTCTCTGTCGGTGCGCCCTTGAGTGACGCGGTCAAGGTCATTCCAAAACCGTTCCTTCGTATATGGGGTAATGCCTTCGTAAAAGTTCAAATATTCGTCTTCGACTCCAGGAAGAAATGGTTCTAAGTCGCGGGGTTCATCGAAAGCAATTCGAAATATTGAACCCGACCAATGTGTGTTACCGCCGCGCATTTCCTTGTGCGCCTTTTCTAGGACCACTACCTTCTCTGCGCCATTTTCCTTAGCCGACAACGCTGCGGCAAAAGCTGCATTTCCAGCGCCCACTACGATTACGTCATAATCCGGCATGAGAATTTCCTCCTATCAAACTTTATGTGAAAATATTTAATTGCTCTGTACTTTATTTTTAGCGGTTTTTCAACGGTATACCCCCATTTGTGCTTTTCTGGAGGTTGTGTTCAAGCATATCAACCGAGGGCTACCCGACCGGCCCTACGCACACAAATTGTGCCTCGAGTTAGCTAACCGATAACTGGTTCGACCCCCAAAGGTGGTTTCATGCTATTGCACGGATTTCATCATTGCATGTGTATCAATTGAGCCAATCGGCACGATTCGATCCCAATTTAGGGGATGGTTTATCCCAAAATGGACGTGTTTCAGACATTGTAAGCACAGGTCCTAGGTGTTTTATTTTTCCGAAGGCACAATCACTTTCGAGCATAATTTCATCAAGCTCCTGTGTGGAAAGATCCATGTCGGGTTTAGTAGGTTCCACGTGGCCTTGCTGGTATATGAACATCCCCGAACGACAAAGGGAAACTCTTACATGATAGGAACCGCCCTCGCGTGCTCGGCGCGCTAGCGCTAGTAATACTCCATAGGCCCCATTATACCCGGTCGTGTAATCACATGCTGATGCGGGCAGAAGCTTTGGTCGGCCATCACCAACATTTACTCCGTTATCCAAACATATTCCTGTCGCGGATTGCGCTATTTGCTCCCAGCCGCCTCTATCTGAAAAGGGACCTCCGTGACCATAACAACTAATAGAAAGATAAATTATTCCTGGGCGCTCGGATGCTAATTGTTCAGGACTTAACCCGTGTTTTTCCATTATCCCGGGTCGGTAGCCCTGACTAAAAACATCTGCCTGCATTGATAACTTCTTAAGGGTCTCCAATTCTTTTTCTTTATTAAGATTTAAAAAACAGCTCCGTTTGCCATGGCTTGTATCCATTACATGCTCAGGTACTTGAGGCAAATGTTCAGCAGTCACCATTAAAACATTGGCACCATTTTCCGCAAGTGTGCGAGCTGCTATCGGGCCAGCTAGGATACGGGTCAAGTCTAGAACTCTGATGCCATCGAGAGGGCGCTTTCCTTTAGGAAATGGAATGGGGTCCGTTTCTCCAATTTTTTCAATTTCTACTAACGGCTTTAAAGACAACATGGCGCCGTGGGGATGCCGTAACCATTCGCTATTAGATCGTACGATAGACCCGCATGCACGCGCTGTAGCAACAGCTTCCTCGAGCTCGTGCGAGTCCCATCTGGAGACAGCTTTCGCAACTGCGTTTGCATTTGACTCACATTGAAGCACGCTTATCACTCGGTCATGCAGATGTGGAAGATTGAAGTGTGGTAGGTACCAGCGTCCGTCTTTGCATTGCCAAGGTTGCGTAATCGAACGCATGTGAGCCATAGATGGGGAGGCTGAAATAGGCTCAAACTCTCCATTAATATTTGGCTGACGTAAGTACAGCGAACTTCTGCATGTTGCAGCCGCATGCTTAACATCAATGTTTATTTTTTGCCGTCGCCCAGTTTTAAGTTCATGTATGTCGGTGACGGCAACGCCGACCCCCGATAGAATACTAGCGGTTGCCTCGCCAAGCTTAAACCGTGATGTAAATACAGGGTCCTCACCCGTGATTGTTACCTCACCGTCTTCCGGGTTTGGCAGCTTGCGAATAGCCATTACTTCATCGAACGATTGAGTCATTTGTGTATCTCCCTATCTTTCCATATGAGCTCGTTTCTCTATTGATGTCTAGTGGGGACACGGAATCTTCCTTTGATTAGGGCTAGTAGTTTTGTATGAAAAGCGTCTTAAGCAATCCTTTTCACGAAGAAATCAGCACACACTCGAATTCTGTAGAAGAGTTTGACCGGTATAGAGTTCTCAATTTATGGGTAATGATGTGGAAGATTGATGAAAGATTTTAGGAATAAAACAAGGGTATAACTGACGGAACTCTTGCGAGGGCAGGAGGTCGCTCAAAATTGTATCTTCACGATAGACTTCCACCGCTTGTTATTGCCAGCTTGATGCCTTTGTTTTGCCCAACAGACAGTACTACCGATACGTAGAATGAAACGATTATTCAAGAATCAAGTTATGGTGCGAATTCTGCTGGCGCCAATTTTCTTGACGCTGGGCTCTAAACGTCAAATCCATATTTTTCAAGTTTATTTTCATCGAGTTTAAGTCCAAGCCCTGGCCCCGTTGGAAGACTTATATATCCCTTACTGATATCGAGCTTAGTTGTGCAAACTGTGTCCGTTACTTTCAGAGGGCCTACGCACTCCAAGCCCGGTAAAACATTGTGGGATGATGCACCAAGCATGATTTCTGCTGTTGTACTCAGATCAAGGCCAAAGCCATGGCCAAGCACGATTGGTAACCCAGCAGCTTCGGCGGTAGCCATCATTTTAGCTGCAGGTAACATCCCGCCTGCCTGTTTGATCCCGAATTTTATATAGTCGGCACAATCGGCTTTTATCGCTCGTATTAAGCTAGCATGGTCGCTTATTGCCTCATCGGCCATAATTGGGATGCCACCTTCCCGCCTCACTTTTCTTAAACCGTCTAAATCATCTTTTGCCACCGGTTGCTCGAACAGCTGCATATCACAATTTTTCACTGCATCACAAAGTGCTAATGCCTGGTCTACGCTACACTGCTGATTGGCATCCATACGAAGTTTTATGTCAGACCCAACCGCATCGCGTACAGCCATCACTCGGGCACCATCCACATTTGCATCATTTCCGACTTTTATTTTCATAGACTTAAAGCCATCATTTTTCCATTTTAGGGCTTCGTTAGCTGCCTCATCAGGTGGTAACTCACCAACCCATGCGTTGAACAAAACGGTGTCCATGACTGCTCCACCCACATATTCATGAAATGCTATACCATGCCGTTGGCAGGCGAGTTCAATACAAGCTAATTCTACACCAGCAGCTGCACCTGGCTGCTGTGGAGCTATTTTAGAGCAAATATCATAAATTCGATTTACATTAGTGGGATCTTCACCGATGAGGGCAGGGGTTAGTTTGTCGCGAATGGCAACCGCAAGTTCAGCAGCCGTGTTCGGAGATTCAGCCCTCGTGGAGGGATCAATACTGTTTACTCCTATCGTCCCATCGCTATCTGTGACGCGTATAACAAGGCACTTGGTAATACTTTTCGATTGTCCGCCGCTAGTGAAGGTCCCCACAAGCGGCATTCCTATACCAAAAACTTCTATTTTTTTAATTGTTGTACCCATGTGGTGCATCCCCAGCAAAATTTATCTATGAGCTCGATAATGTAACTTATCAGTAACAGTTGAGTCTCATATTTTAATCATAATTCTATAATCGTTAAATTTATTAAAGCCTATTCCTGATGAGGTCGCTTGCATCCCTCCCCACACTATCAAGCGATATGGCCGTTCTTTTTGAGGGACTTTATGTCCTCTTTAGACACTCCTAGTTCATCAAGCACATCATCAGTATCCTCAGCAAATTCTGGTACCTGTCCCGACATTTGCGCTACCCCTCTGCCAATTGCTATCGGCAGGCGGGGCAACTTGGCGACAGTGCCGTCTGCAAATTCTGTTGCTGACATTCGGCCTCTCACATTCATTTGTGGGTCATTGAATAAATCACTTGGTGTTGCAACCGGTGCAGCGGGAATGGAATTATTAACAAGCATGGTCATTAATTCATCGTATTCAAATTTGATAAAAATTTCCTGCAAAATCATATAAAGTTCATCGTGATTTTCTCGACGCTTCTCATTTGTGTCGAACTCTTTAGTTTCCAACAAATCTGGGCGTTCATATAACTGGCAGAATGACTTCCATTGTTTGTCTGAAGTGACACCGATAAAGATTTCTTCTCCATTTTTAGTTTTGAAAACGTCATAGATACCCCAGCTGCGGGGCCGCACAGGCATTGGCTCGGCTTTTCTTTTCATCTGCACCTCTCCTGCCATGTGTTGCCCAACAAGATAGGCCGAGCTTTCATACAGCGAAGAGACAATCTTCTCGCCTTTGCCTGTCTGATTACGTTTGTGCAGAGCTGCAAGGATACCTACGGCGCCAAAAGTGCCGCCCATTATATCAATTACAGAGGAGCCAGCTCGTAACGGGTTGCCCGGTGGTCCGGTCATGTATGCGAGGCCGGTCGAGAATTGCACGAGTTCATCTAGTGCAGCCCATTTTTCATAAGGGCCGGGAAGGTATCCCTTGAGAGCACAAAAAATCAATCTAGGATTGACTTTTGAGACCTCTTCCCATCCGACATTTAGTTTTTCGGCTGTGCCAGGACCAAAATTTTCAATCATTACATCTGCTGTCTTGAGCAACTTATGCGCTATTGCTTTTCCTCCATCCGTCTTGAGGTCCAGCCCCACCGAACGTTTGGAACGATTGAAATAAACGAATGAGCCAGCGATATGTCCCTTAAGCTGCCGGGTTCTGTCTCCGGATGGCAAAGGCTCGATTTTAATGACATCAGCGCCGAGTTCTGACAACACTAATCCGCAACTAGGTCCCATAACAACATGGCAAAATTCGATAACGCGTATACCATTTAAAGGTAGCGATTGAGGGTCGATCTCTTTTGTTTTTCTGGCCATTATCATTATGTGTTTGCTTCAGGTTGGTGACAATTAAAGAATTTGGAATTAATACAAGTTCAAAGTGCGCCCAGAAAGCTTAAACTATGAAAAATATTGGCAACAGATATAAGAACCTCTATTCCGTCTTCTCAGTCATATACTTTTACAAATGAAATTCCTTAATGAGCTCATTTGCAGCAGAACTTTCGATGTTAAGCACACACTTTTCGACTTTTGCTCGTTGTTCCTCTGGCACAATATCTTCCAGCAAAGAATGGAATTTTGCAGCCATCGCTTTTTCCTTGTCGGGGTTATGACATGATCCAGAGGCATTGAGCAGATATTCACGATCATACTGATTTGTGCCGACGCCAGTTTCTACTTCAACCCATCCGCAGAAATTGGCAGGATATATATTATCCAATTCCGGGTCATGCTCTATTTCTATAGCCTGGGCAAAAGCTACATTTTTGGCATCAGAAAGTTTTTCCGGTGTAAATTCATTTGGAAGTGCATTGCCATATCTAAATCCTGCCGTAACACAGTATCGCATTGACATTTGCCCATTTAGGATTGTCCCCGGTTCGTAATCAAATCCACATTGAACGGTTAGAAGATGCGGTAATCCCATTCGGACTTTACGTCCATCATTGGATTCTACTAAATTTCCATAACGAGTCCGCAATATTTTTGCCGCGTCTACGTAGGCATGTGTTGAGCCGCAGCAGGAATAAGGTTTAAAGGAAGTACCCTCAAGCATCCAAGTTGTGCCGAGGTCTTCTACTAATTTAGCGGGTACCGCATGGTCTGAATGCGCCTTAAGAAACCCTCCGTTTTCAAATTCGAATATTGCTTTGCTTCCAGTATAGCCAAAGCCTGCCAATTCAGATGCAACAATACCCGCTCGTGCCGCATCGCCTGCATGAAACCTTTTGGTCATTGCGCCATCATATAACCATGCAAATAGACCACTGGATTGAGTTCCGGCTATTCCGTATGCCCAAGCAGTTTCTTCTACATTTAGGTTTAATAATTTTGCTGCGGCGGCAGCGGATCCAAAAGCACCAGTAATGCCGGTTATATGCCATCCACGTAACATTGTTGGGGCGGGGTCCATCGCGTAAGAGGTTCGGATCATTAGTTCATAGCCGGCAGCAATAGCAGTCACTATCTCTTCTCCAGAAGATCCTAGTTTTTCACCAACGGCTAAAGCCGCAGGAATGACAACAGCTCCCGGGTGGTGCTTGACGGGGTGATAATCGTCGAGTTCGAAAGCGTGTGCCGCCGTCCCATTCAAAAGGGCAGCATCGGATGCTCGCAATGACGGGCCATTATCGCCCCATACAGTTGCTTGCTTATTTCCTGATCCGTTATCTCGGGCCCATTTCTCAACTATGCCGGCCCACTCGGTCTTCCTCCCGTGGAGTGCACAGGCCACAGTATCGAGAACAAAATGGCGGATTGCGCGGCGAGAACTCTCCGGGATATCATTGTATGTGAGTTTGGAGAAAAATTCGGCTAATTGCATTGTTTCCCCGGATGATCGAACTTTCGCACTCATGTTAACACCTTTCAAAATAGTTGGCCCAACTTTAGTTATAAAGACAGGTTTCATCTTTTGTAAGAGATATCAATTCTTTCGTATGTTCTTGCTCGCTACAAAACTAAATCTTAATTCGTGCATTCCTACGCTTTACTGCCTGTGCAATTGCGGCAGCGGTAAGTAATGAGGATTTTTCATTTGCCGGAGTGACGGTGTTGGTGAGTTCGATATTCATTGTACCGCTTTCTGCTTCCATTTCTATGAAATGGGTACTTTGTGGGTATTTAGGGTCCGCCCAAAGCTCTACGGTTGTTCGTTCAAAGCCTATCCCAGCCATTGCGATTGTGGCAGCAACATTTAATTTTTCTTCAAAAATTTTAGCTCCTTCACCTGCAGTTCCTTTAAAAAACATCACAGGTTCAGACACCTTTGAAAGGTCCAACATTTCTACTGCTGGAGTTTTAGCCCACAATGAAGGTGCCTTTCTTGTTACGTATGTTATTTGTTTTATTCCGGAATGACGGGCGGCGCTGACAACATCTATACCGCCAACAGCACCAGCGGGTATCTCGATTGATGATTCACCTTCTTCTGCGGCGGCCATAAGTAAAAGACGTTCATTTTGATCAGCGAGAACTCCAACAGATATGGCTAACAGGTCAATACCGGCCTTCAAAATTGGTGGGCCATAGCTATGTAAAGCCGAGTGGCTGCCACACTCAATAACTAAATCCGGCTGTGTTGCTATTAGTGCTTCTGGACTCTCAACAACTTTAGTTTCGGGCAGGCATTTTTTTATTGCTCCGTCATGAGGTCGGCGGGTGGCAACAGCAACATACTCTATGTCATCATCTTCTGATAACATCTCAGCAACTGTTGATCCAATCCCACCGAAACCAATTTGACCTATTTTTAGAGGCCGTGACATTCAGCGGTATCTTTCTGCACCAGGGTCAGATAATTAAATTCGTCGCCGAGTATGACGGCGACTATACTTGAATAGGGGCGAATGTGAATTTTCAGCATATTTATATCCTTTTGGTCCTCTCATTAAATTAAGAGGACGGTCTTTGATCTCTGAAACATTGTGTAACTTACCTTAGAGAGTATAGAGTAAATTTTTTGGAGGATTCATGGCAAAATTAAAGATTTTTGGCACTTCGACATCTCCGCCAACACGAATAGCCAGAGTTGCAGGAATAGAATTTGGTCACGAGGTAGAGCTATGCCCTATGGCGTGGCGCGATACACCGGATGAATTATTCTCCCTGAATCCGGGGGGCAGGGTGCCTGTTTTAGTACATGAAGAAGTGACGCTTTGGGACTCTCGTCAGATTTGGTCTTACATTGAAACACTAGAAGACTCTAATGCCCATGAGTCTGTGCGTGTTATGCAGGGCCCGCACTACTGGCGTGAAGCAAATATTCTTACACTCATCTATGAAATGATGGGCGCAATGATGGTGGTGAGAGGAATGGAAGAGGACCCGCCTATTTCAGAACACCCCTATTTGTATCGAAGCTTGGATCGTTGGGGTCGTTGTTTAAAGGCGCTAGACGAGATGGCATCGCAAGGCTGGTTCGTAGAGCCAACCACATTTGGTCTTGCAGAAGCAGCAATGATTTGTGCCACCGATGCGCTGGTAGGTCGTGAGGTGATTGATATCAGTCAATACCCCCACCTGTCAGGAATTAGAATGCGCTATGAAACACGTCAATCATTGATCACAACGCTTGGTAAATATTTTCCAGATCAGCGAGGTGGGGTGGCTACAACGTAATGAGGAATTGTCAGCTATGCTTTTAAGGTCAGCACTTCTGGGTTGATGACATTAATTGGGTCCTCTCTCAAATACGCTTCAATTTGATTGAAAACATCGGTGAATTGAATTTCGTATTCATCTTTGGTCACATATCCGATATGGGGTGTACAAACAACATTAGGCATTTCGAATAAAGGGTGTGTCCGGGCTGGTTCTTCTTCATACACATCAAGTGCAGCCATTCCCGGACGACCTGCCTTCAATGCTGAGACCAATGCGCCGTCCTCGATAAGTCCAGAGCGACTTGTATTGACAATTAACGCGTTTGTTTTCATCAGAGCAAGATCTTCCGCGGTCACTATTCCACGTGTAGCCTCTTTGAGGCGCATGTGCAAAGACAGGATATCTGAGCGCATAAAAAAATCTTGTTTTGTTTTTGCGGTCTCTAGTCCATCGACCTCGGCCTGCTTTCGACTTTCTGGCCGTGCCCAAATTAACACATTCATCCGAAATGCTTTTGCATACTCGGCTACCGCTCTTGAGATACGGCCATATCCATAAAGACCTATTGTTTTGAAACCAAGCGAATGGCCCACCCCGGTCTGCCAATTCCCAGCCCTTAGAGATGCCATTTGGTTGGGAATATCTCGCATGGCGCATAATATCAAACCCCAGGTAAGTTCTGCGGTTGAGTGCGAGGGCATATCCATGTGAAGGTCGGAGGAGAGTAGAACCCCATTATCAGTACAGCTATTTACGTCGATATGAGGATACACGCTTCTCTGGCTGATAAATTTCAGTTTGGGCAGTTGGTCAAGTAGTTCTTTTCTGATGTGCGTTCGCTCACGGATCAATACTAGTATTTCCGTTTCCTTTAAACGGTCGGCCAAAGCTTGAGTATCCTGGACATGATCGTTCCAGATTGTTACTTCGTGGCCATCTAGTTTTGAAAAGCAGTCTAGGGTTCGAATAGTATCAAAATAATCGTCAAGGATTGTAATCTTCATTATAAAAACCCTTCAATTCCGTTTTTCAGCAACACTCTTGTTGGCCGCATACCAACAGCGAGCCTCAATATCCTCGGAGATGGTTATTAAAGCATCAAGCTCAATAGAGTGGGGATTTGCTTAGACTGTGTCAACATGGGCGTATGATTTGTTTTCTGGTGTGCCCATTGATAAAAACATTTTAGGGATTGCCAGCAAAGACGCAGTCACGAAGCCCGCAAAACAGAAAAAAGTTAGTAAAATACTTTTCCAATTTAAGATAGGCGCCCACATAAATCCTAACTCGAAGGCTTTAAACCTTAGTTGTCATAGATTAGGGCTTTTCGCTCTGGTTATTACGTCTTATTTTCTGACTTTCATACGAATTAAAGGTTTTCTCCGATAAGTTCCGTCAATATCCGCCCATTTCCAGCGTACCTTCTTATGACATGAAATGAAGGGATCATAAAAATAACCGACAGTTCATAGTAACTCGGCTTGGATCCGTTGTTTTATCAAATAAAAGGCATCGTTAAATGCTGTGCAAATCGCTTCATCATCCCCAGTTGCTTTTGCGGGATCAGGAATGCTCCAGTGAAGTTTTGAATAGTTTCCTGTAAATAATGGACAGGTCTCTGCTGCTGCAGAGTCACAGACTGTAATTACGTAATCGAAATGCTGCCCCTCAAACACATCCCAAGATTTGCTGTAAAATCCATCCACGCTCAGTCCGTGGCGTCTTAATGTTTGAAAAGATTTTTCATGTATCTCACCGGTCGGATTACTCCCCGCACTTACCGCTTGATAACGCCCCTCTGCGAGGGCGTTTATTAGTGCCTCCGCCATTATAGAACGGCATGAATTGCCCGTGCAAAGAACTAGCACACGTTTCATTCACAGCACTCATTTCCGGGTCGTCTTGCGGTATCGGAACAAGTATTTTCGCCCATGGCTGTGTCATTAAAATATTCTACATCCTTCATGTTACGATACACTTCCCATGCTATGCCGGCCGGATCCTGCACCCAGGTTTTATCCGACTTAGCGTAACAGCACGTAGTTTCACCGTCATTAAAGGTAGAGATGCCCGCTCGTTCCAGACGTTCGCGCAACCCATCCATCTCATCTTCTTCTTCAGCTTGCATCCCAAGATGATCTAGTCCGGTCTTCGCGCCGCGCGCGGATATTGCAAAATTAACTCGGGGGTCACTAAGCATCCATTTTGCATAGTCCTCTTTTTGTTTTGTTGGTTTTTTACCGAATAACTTGGAGTAAAAATCGGTAGATTTCTCCAAATCGTCCACCGAAATATGAATATGCATCCTTGCCATTTTCATCCTCACTTTTTAGGTTTTTAAAACGTTTAGTGTGACACGACTAATAACGTAGCACGGTCGCAAAAGAATTTTTCTATCCGCCATATGCTGTTTGAAAAAGAATTTATTCGATCCATATTTTCCACATTATCTCGCAGGTCTTAGAGCTCAATTAAGATTAAATTACTAACGTGGATTTGTTGCAGAATTGTTACTGTTCCAATATCTGAACACATGGCGATCATGCCTGGGACGGAAGTCAAATAAAAAAACCTCGTGCATCGAAGGCGAGGCAGAACAAAATGCACCATTGTAATAAAAATTTAACATTTTAGTAAGAATTTGCTGTTAGTTTGTATTTGAACCACAGAAAACTAGGGCGGATTTTTAAAAGTGTCGGCGGAATGTACGCTAAAAATGAATAGTGGGAAACGGGTTAGGGACGGCTTTATTGATAAAGAGCTGTCTTGGCTGGCATTTAATGAGCATGTTTTGGAAGAAGCCATCAATACAAGTAACCCACTCCTCAAGAGGCTTGGATTTTATCTATTTCTGCCAGTAATATTGATGAATTTTTTATGGTGTGTCTTCATCTCGATCAACTTGACAGCGCACAAGATGGAAACGGGTGGTGATTAACGCTCCCGGCCAACTCACCGATCAAACTCTGGACGAGTGCGCGAGTTTCGTAACTGCGGGCCGAAATCGGGCCGCGGCTGATAAGGGGCACGGGTTTTGAGCCGCCCGTTTCACTGTCCTACCCGTATTCATTCGGGTTCCTCCTTTGAAACCGCTGTCGCCGGGTTGTTAGCGGATCGTAAATGGCTATTGGTCACAAGTGAGGGTTGGTCAAAACGCGGGGCGATTGAAGTCTTAACCGCGGCGGCCGGACAGCCGGTTGCGACTATCGCTTCTGTTCCCGCTAACCCGCGCATTTCCGATATTAAAAAATTTTCTGCCGGCATGCCGAGTGTAGATGTTGCTGTTGCTCTTGGTGGCGGGAGCGTTATCGATGCAACCAAAGGGATTGTCTCGCTGACTGCACTCGGAAAAGATATTACTCCGCTTTTTGCGCATCTGAAAAACGGCCTGGAGTTGTCAAATACATTTGCGCCAATCCCGATTATTGCGGTTCCCACGACATCGGGAACTGGGTCAGAGGTCACGCGCTGGGGAACGATTTGGGGTGATGAAAACGAAAAGTTTTCGCTCCATAATCCTGCCCTATATCCAAGTGACGCTGTAATAGACCCGGCGTTGTGCACATCCATGCCACATGATGTGACGCTTTCAAGCGGTTTGGACGCGTTGTCCCATGCTATGGAAGCCGTTTGGAATCAAAACAATACACCGTTGTCTGATCATTTTGCTAACGTGGCAATTTCAATATTGCGTGAGAATTTGGATCTGGTTCAATCCGATCCGCAAAGGGTTGAGACCCGCAGGCGCTTGCAGATGGCCGCGTTATTCGCCGGATACGCAATGGGCACGACCCAAACGGCATTAGCGCATTCGATTTCTTATCCCTTTACTGCGCAGTTCGGTATGCCGCATGGATTTGCCTGTAGTTTCACATTGCCGGAAGTCGCCCGTTATAACTCCGCGGTTCACCCGGAACGCCTGGCACCAATAGCAGCAGGTTTGTCATGCGCGATTTCGGATATCCCCGGTGCTTTGGAATCGTGGTTTGATGAACTAAACCTTGGACACTATTTGGCAGGCTACGTATCGCCAGACGTGACAGACCAGTTCGGCGACAGTCTGATTACTCCGGCGCGTGCCGCCAATAACCTACGAGACGTAAACGGTAGAATAGCCCAAAGCTTGGCCCGTCGCAGTCTTGAGCGATTTTGTCCGAATTAAGTGAGAGTAGCTTGCCAAAACTGAGTGCGACAGAGCCGTATATTCACCCCGAATGTGAGATTACCAACACTCAATTTGGAAGGTATGTTGAAATTGGTAAAGGCACTCGCTTGTTAAATAGCATTATCGACGATTATTCTTATTGTGATCGCTACACCGATATTGCAAATGCAAACGTTGGTAAATTTGCAAATATTGCTAGTTTTGTTCGTATAGGGCCCACTGATCATCCGAAACATTTGGCTAGTCTTCACCATTTCCTTTAACGATCAGGTTGCAAGCTTTTCAAGTTGCCAACTCACCAGGTCTAATTTTGTTTTCACTAATAAATTTCGCCTAATGAATTCCAGTTCGACAAAAACCACATTATTTTTCGATGACTTTGGCTGTATTATGAAATCATTCTGGACAGCGAACTATCTTAAATGTACCTGCTGAGTCAATCCACGACATTGAACCTTCTTTACCATTTTTTAGTTTTTGTTTTAGTAAAATTACATTAGTAGGATGTTGTTCACTACCATCGGTGGAACACGAAAGATCGTAAAGCACGCCATCCATGCCTCTTATTTTTATCGGGTTTGTAAGGTCACACGATGCTTCGCAATATGATATCTTGTGACCTTTGAGTGGTAAGTAACGTGGCAGACAACCTTCTTCAAGGTTGTCTAAACAAAGACCATTCAGAGAATATGGGAATTCCCCCGCGCCCCAACTCGCCTTTACAAATCCAAATAGCACGGCAATCGTCAGGCAGAGTGTTGTGGCGCGTTTTTTCATTTTAATATTCTGCCTAATCAGACTGTATTTGTGTAGGTGAGGGATCGCTTCGCTAGTAGTCATGTTATTAGTATCCGCTCTACAAAAATTAGTTCCATTTTTTGCTAGAGGAGTTTGTACTATACATGCTGAATCTGTGATCTACTTTACACCAAGAAATGCAGTAACGTTAAGTCGATCAGTTTTACTCGGCTGAGGGGTGTAACTAACCTTTTGCGGTTGGCTGTATTTGCTGGTTTTCTTTTGGCAGCTTCATCGCAAAACAAACTGCTAGTATTCCACCTAGTCCTAAGGTTGCAAAAGCAGCTCCCCAAACGATAGTGGGGCTGCAGTTCGAGGCACTTAATATGTCTATCACCCACCCAACGGCGATGGGCGCTATTGCTGCAACAATGAATCCGAGTAAGGAACGCAACGCGAGCAGGTCACCAAGGGACGCAGGTTCTGCCACTTCGGCCAAAGCTGTCGAAAGAACCGGCGAGTCACCCAATGCAAAAAATGCGTATATGATCATTAAGCCTGCAACTATCGTGGCCGGTAATGTTACTGACCATCCAATGGTAAAAGAGAAAATCGCCCCGATTACAGCTGTGAATATTAAAATCTTGCGACGACCAATTCGATCAGAGAGTGTTCCCATGGTTGAAGCTGCGATTGCCCCACCTAAATGAAGCACCATAACAAATTGGGCACTCCATTGGGCAGCTTCTGCGGTATTAATTCCAGAAAGTAAAAAGCTGGCAGCGATCAAGGCTGGCCCCCAACTCCACATGCCGATCAATTCCCAATTATGGGCGCAATAACCAGCTAGAAGTATTTTTGTTGTGCGACTTTTAAGGGCTTCGCGAAAAATACCATAATCTTTAGATTTAACATGAATAACATTATCTAGACCATTGATGCTTATCAATAAAATTACCGCGCCGATCGTTGTGAGTGAACCCGTTACTAAAAATGCTAAACGCCAACTATCGATCCCTATCGCAATTCCCGTTAGGCTAATAGATGCAGCATACCCTATGGATGTGGAGGAGATTAGCCATCCAATCGCGCTTCCCAAATTTTGAGGGGGCACATTGTCTCGGAATAATGCTATTAAGGGAGTATACACGCCACCTTGGCTTAGTCCGATTAAAGAGTAGAGAGCTAACGTTGAGGTAAAATCCCTAGAAAAAACCCCGAACGCAGTGCTGATTATTGCGGTTGACATGGCTGAAATCTGTGCCGCTTTTTTTGCCCCAATAAGCCCACCTAAATAAGAAAAAAATGTTAGAGAAATAGCGTAGGCTACGAAAAAGCCGCTCACTATCGTTCCTACGCGGACCGCACCAATTTTCCAATCCTCAATTAGGAGAGGTATACAGCCCGCTACGACCATGAAGGGAAGGAATAAAAATACCCTTGCAATGAACACGGCAATGAGCTGGCTGCGACTTATCATAGTGGGGCTATAGGACGGTTATTAGGTATATAAATTTTACCAAAGTATAGTTCCTTAAATTCTCAATCCTCGGCCTTGTTATTCCCGCTGCTTCTTTACCATTTGAAAGTAGCGACCGAACAAAGGTAAACGAGCTTGTTGATTGCTAAAAGCGTAATAATTCATTTCTGAGGTTCAATAGGATTTCCTTCTATTGACGTTGATGTGCGACCGTCGGGCCCCACCGGTATATCGCCCATTAGAGTAGTACGATGGATTTCTCTCGGGAACTCCGAGTTAATTATATCTTTCGGTCCCATATGCAGCACTTGGCGATTGTCCCACATTGTGAGCGAATGATCAGTCCATTTAAAACGAACATTAAATTCAGGTCGTGCCACATGGGTCTTAAGCATAACCAATAAGGCTTCACTTTCGGTTGGTGTTAAATCTACGATACTTTCAATAAACGAGGGAGCGCAGTAAATTGCTTTTTCACCCGTTTCAGGATGGACACGTACTAACGGATGTTCGCTGATCAGAAGATTTTTCTGGAGTGTTTTCTTATATTCTTCAGACGTGTTTACTCCCGCATTTCCTCGATATCGATGTATCCCTCGAAGGCCGTCTAAAAATTCTTGCATGGTTTTGGAAAGCGCTTCGTATGCCGCTACCATGTCAGCAAACTGAGTGTCTCCTCCATAAGGTGGCATTTTATCTCCTCGCAATATTGAAATAGCAGGTGGATTTATCGCGGGGGTCACGTCTGCGTGCCAGCCAGACCAGGGAAACAGCAAATCAGCTCCCTTATAACGTTTATCGCGGCGGTCACGGTCGACCGTGTAGATCTCGGGCCAGCGATCGTCTTGGTGCCCATAAACAGCATGCGCCGGAGTGCATTCACCGAATTGCTTTGAAAAGGCTATGTGCTGATCGTGGTTCAGTTTTTGATCTCTGAAAAACAGAACTTTCCATTTTAAGAATGCATTACGTATTTCTTTTATTACTTCGCCTGACAGTGGGCTCGAAATATCGATCCCAGTGATCTCTGCACCTATGGTCATCGCTAGTGGCTTTATTCCAATTGAGTTAGGTGTATTGGATGTAACAACTTCAGCCTTTTCTATGGCCATAATAAGGGGTTCCTCTATGTTGATTTTGAAAGCAAATAGATAATTATCATACTAAAAAATTTTGTAACATAGGGAGTGTCTATGAGAGAGATTAATAGGACAATTAGATTATTTTTACCCTTAGAGATTTGGCGCTTCGCCGAATTGTGCTGCGGCTCTAGAGATTTAACGCGAGTTTTGAAACCAAAGCAAAAATGTCAAACTTTAGAGACTGCTGTTTGATGCAATTGAAAGGAGCTCACGCAATTCAGTGTTAGTGAGCATTTCAAAATTATTACCTAATTCAATGATTCGTTCGCGTGCGCTTTGATTGAGCCTTGTGTCAAGACAACTTCTGACTTTCTGTAGATGTTCCTCAACGCTCACAGGATCACCATTCCAACTTCCCTTAGGGCCACGGCACCGTGTCGTATGCTTTGTGCCGTCCTTCATTCTTACTTCTAAATCCACATACATATCCTGAAATTTTCCGGGAATAGTTTGCGACATACAGAGTTCGATTTTATCGAGCATTTTTTCCATATCAGGAGCGAAGCGGCGGCTATCTTCAAAAGTTGCCATATTAACGACACCGTCCAGGAGTGCTGCACAGCAAGTGTATTGAAAGCTAAATTTACCTGCTAACCCGCTCTCTGGATGAGATCGATCTATGTATCCCATTTCAGGACTGGTGAGCTTAACCTTATCAATCTTGTCTGAATCAACGACTTTTGGATGAAGCGCCAAGCCGGCACTGATTACAAAATGCGTCGCGTACTGGCTAGGAAACATCTTCAGTGCATAGCCGGGTTCTACTATGCGGAAGGGTGGTCCAAAATTTAAAAGTTCACTGCCATGAAACTCATCCTTGAAAAACATATCGATGTATCCGCGCTGAGCCTCTATCGCTTCAGGATTGGAGGTAAAACCACGTTGAGCCATCTGTGCTGCATCTAAGCCCATAGCTCCAGATAAACCGCAATGTGTCATTTTTGCCATGGTTCCAACATTGGCAAGTGATGTTCCGGCCCGAGAAACTGCCAGCCCAATCGCGTGTTGAAGCGTTTCCGCGTCAAGCCCGAGTATATGCGAAGCGGCAACTGCCGATGACAACGGTGCCGTAAGCCCAGGCGGATGCATTTTGAGTTTTCCGGGATCATATTGCCGTGATGCTTCGCGGATCCAGCCTTGGATCTCAATCCCCTTAATTAATGCCGTTAAAGCATCGAGGCCATTTACATCGGTGGTTTCTACTAAAGCTAGGACTGTCGGTAAATTAGTAGAAAGCGCGTGGTTAGCAGGTGCCCACATTGGCTCGTAATCTAAGACGTGCATTGATGATCCATTTATATACGCCGCATTTACTGGAGTTGTTTTGAAACCAAATCCAATCACAGACGACAAAGGTTTTGCTCCTTGTTCTCTGATATGATCTGCAAGGATCGAAGGGGCTGTTTCTTGGATTGTCCCAGCTATTGCTACTGAGATACCATCAAGTAGTAATTGTCTGGCTTTGATAATAGATGCCTCTGTAATATCTTTGGATGATATTGACGTAATGAGTTTGGAAAGTTTTTTGGTTAAATGCTTCATGGGACTGGTAAATATGTCTTGTCTGTCATTGTTTCGAAATGATCGTTTGTATGCTAAGGCCCTGCGGCCTGAGTAAACTCAGCTTTTAGTCTTTGAGATAATTGACAACATTTCGCAAAGATCTGTGTTTTCAAGGCACTCTAAATTGTAAGCCAGATCTACGACGCGATCAGTGTCACGATCGTTGAGACGGCAACCTAAACACATTCGCGCTTTCGCCTCGTGCTCTCCGGGTTCGAGAGGTTTACCATGCCATGATCCTCTAGGCCCATCGCATCGCGAGACAACAGTTGTGCCGTCTTCTAATAAAACTTCAAGATCGACTACCTCTTCTTCAAACCGTGCTGGCCGGTTGGGATCTTGAACAACTTTTACTTTCTCAAGCATCGCTTCCATATCAGGGGCAAAACGACGGCTATCTTCAAAAGTTGCCATATTAACGACACCGTCCAGGAGTGCTGCACAGCAAGTGTATTGAAAGCTAAATTTACCTGCTAATCCTTGGTGGGGTTTTGGCCGGTCGACGTATGTCATGACCGGAGTTGTTAACTTTATTTGTTTGATTTTTGAAACATCATCTATTTTTTTCCTGGCATCTAGAGCTGCTGTTATTGCAAAGTGGGTACCAAATTGGCTTGGAAACATCTTGATTGAGTAACCTGGGTCCACGAGACGGAATGGCGCCCCAAAATTTAACATTTTCTCATAGTCAAAGTTAGGCATATAGAGTTGGACGTATCCATTATCTACTTCAAAAATATCTGGATTTGCGGTGAATTTTTTGGATGCAAGTAACGCTGCATCTAGGCCAAGAGAGACTGCTAGGCCGCAATGTGTCATCTTAACCATTGTGCCTGCATTAGCATTTAAGGCACCGCACCGTGATGCGGCAATTCCGAAAGCGTGCCGCTGCGTTTCTGTGTCAAATTGAAGGATATGCCCTGCTGCTACGCACGAAGAAATAGGTCCAACTAGACCTGGCGGGTGATTTTTAACTTTTTTGGCATCAAAATCGCCTGAGCATTGTCGAAGCCACCCCTGTGTTTCAGTGCCTTTCACAAGCGCGGTAGCAGCTTCAAGGCCGTTAACTTCATGGGTTTCTATCAACGAAAGAATAGCCGGTAAATTTGTCGAAACTGCATGATTTGCCGGTGACCACATCGGCTCATAGTCAAGGACATGCATTGAGGCGCCATTGATATAAGCTGCATCTACTACATGAGTTTTAAAATCGAATCCAATAACCGATGCTTGCTCGCGGGACCCCTTGCTCCTGATATGATTGGCTAAAATCGCCGGTGGTGCTTCTTTGATTGAACCGGCTACGGCTACTGCAATACCGTCGAGAAAAAGTTGACGCGCTTTTTGTATTGCTTCGGTAGTCATAGCTGCAGAAGTAGTTTGGACTATTTTTTCACTAATTTTTTTTGTGAAACCTTCCATGAATTTTCCTCCCATTAAGCTTTGTGTATATGATCCCTAGTAAAGTTGAGAGGTCAATAGGGTGGGGGCGAAAGTGCAGGGTCCTAGTAATTTATGGCCGGGCTTGATCCTCCCTCAACTGCTATACATTGGCCTGTAATGATATCTGCAAGAGGAGAGCAAAAGAAAAGCACCGCTTTGGCTATGTCTTGCGGTAGTATCAATCTTCCCATGGGGATGCTTTTAATTTCCTCGCGCTCAATATCTGATAATTCCAAGCCTGCGTCTTTTGCCCTCCTTTCAAGTCCGGCGCGGAGCCGTTCAGTAACAGTTGGCCCGGGGTGAACACAATTTACAGTCACATTATATTTGCCAGCATAATCCGAAAACTGTTTTGTAAAATTTGAAACTCCAGCATTTGTAATTCCATTAGTCATACGAAGTGGTGCAGCTATTCGTGCTGTCATTCCACCTATGTTAACAATCCTTCCCCAACGTTGTTCCTTCATATAAGGAAGGACTTCACGGGCAGAACGGATATACGCCATTAGTTTCACATCGATGTGATTACGCCAGTGTTCATCGGTCTGCTCTTCGAACGGAGCCTGAAGGGAGGTCACTGCATTATTTACTAGTATGTCGATGCGGCCTGTAGCTTTCATGGCTGTCGATACAAAGTTCTTAATGTTATCCAATTCAGAGACATCGGCTATGATTGGCCACGCTTCGGAGCCGAGTGCCCTGATTTCGTCAGCAGTTTCTTCAAGTGTGCTTAAGGTGCGTCCGCATAAAGCTATGTTCGCCCCTTGCTCAGCTAAAATTAATGAAATTGCTTTGCCAATTCCGCGCCCCCCCCCAGTGACAAATGCCACCTTTTTTTCGAGCTCAAAATGCATCTCTCTCTCCCTCAGTTTTCAAAGCCTGGATAAAGAAGTATTTTTCCTATGTGCGCCGAACTCTCCATTAGCGTATGAGCCGCCGCCGCTTTTTCGAAAGAAAAGCGCTTGAAGACCTCAACTTTAATATCTCCAGTGCTAAATGCAGGCCAAATTTGTTCTTTTAAAGATCCACAGATGGCAGCTTTTTCGGCAACCGAACGAGGCCGCAAACGTGAGCCGGTTACTGTTAAATGCTTGGCATGTATCTGACCAAAGTCTGCCTCAACCACCCTGCCAGCACGAAGATTTACGAACACAAGCCGACCGTTTTTAGCAAGTATGTTTAATTCTTTTGGGATATATGGGCCACCAACAATGTCCAATATAACATCAACACCATTTCCGTCGGTGAAATCTGTTGCGATGGTCTCGAAATCTTCTTCAATATAATTTATTGCACGGTCTGCTCCAAACCGACGTATCGCATCACATTTTTCGGTTGTGCGTGCTGTTGCTAGAACTTTTGCACCTACAAATTTTGCGATCTGGATCGCGGTGTAGCCTATGCCACTCGTGCCTCCCTGGATCAGAACACATTCTCCTTTTTTGAGTGAACCTCTATCAATTAGGTTGGTATAAACTGTGCAAAAGGTTTCAGGCAAAGCGCCGGCATCCATAAGAGAAACCCCTGAGGGAATACTAAGGCACTGAAGTGCTGGGGCGCAGACATATTCTGCGTAGCCTCCACCCTTAATTAAAGCGCAAACTTCATCGCCCTCTTTAAGCGTCGTAACGTTTTGTCCAACAGCCAAAACAGTTCCAGAGGCTTCTAAACCAAGAATATTCCCGGTACCCGGCGGTAATGGATATTTGCCTTTGCGTTGTGTTAAATCTGCCCCATTAAGTCCGGCGCCAGCGATTTTTATTAAAACCTCTTCTTTGCCGCAGCTTGGAAGAGGGCACTCTCTTATCTCAAGTACTTCTGGACCACCAGGTTTTGAAACACTTACGTATCGCATTTTATTTGGAATATTCATTTTTATTTCCAATGTTCATACTTTTTACCTCGGTGCGATGTGCTATTAACGAATGCAATTGAAAAGGTATAGGTAATCATAGGTAAAAGATATGAAGGTTTCTGATATTGCTGACGCCTTAAAAGGAGAGCTTATCGGTAACGGTTCTCTGGAAATTTCTGATATTACTCATCCGATGGAAGCTAGAGGTAGAGGTGATTTAGCCATAGCTACCGATGAAGATATGTTGGATTTGCTGACCCATTCTAATGCTGCAGCTGCTATAGTTTCTGTTGATGCTGAGGTACCTGATGGAATACTAGAGGCCTTAATTAAAGTGCGACGAAGTAGAGTAGCGCTGGGGCTTTTAACAGAGATTTTTTCGAAACCATTACAAATCACTCGTGGCATCCACCCGAGCGCGATTGTGGATCCGTCGGCTAATATTGGTGTAAATCCTGCGATCGATCCTTTTGTTTACGTGGGTCCCGGAGCCTCTATCGGTGAAGGGTGTCAAATAATGTCGCATGTTACGATAGGTGCAGGGGCAAAGATTGGTTCCGGCGCTATTATTCATTCGGGTGTTAGGATCGGCGAACGAGTAAATATTGGTGATCGTGTTATTATCCAACAAAATGCGAGCATTGGATCGGATGGATTTAGCTTTGTTACACCTGAGGCCGGCAGCGTAGAGGAAACCAAGGGTGTGATTTCGAATAGCACGGTATGTGCGAAAAATGTCTCAATTTCCCGTATTAACTCATTGGCATCGGTAACTATAGGCTCCGACGCAGAGATCGGAGCATGTGCCGCTATAGACAGTGGTACGATTACCGACACCAAAATCGGCGACAATACCAAAATTGATAATCTAGTGCAGATTGGCCATAACGTCACTATTGGTGATCATTGTATGATTTGTGGTCAGGTTGGGGTTGCGGGTTCCGTGGTTATAGGCGATCGTGTGGTGCTTGCGGGACAGGTAGGCGTGAAAGACCATGTAAAAATTGGTGATGATGTTGTCGTTGGGGGAGGTTCTGGCGTAGCAACAGATATTCCAAATAAAACGGTTGTAATCGGATATCCTGCTATTCCAAAAGATGAGATGGCAGCTCAATATCTTAATGTTCGTCGGTTGGGAAGTGTGTTCAAAGATATTCGGCGTTTTAAAGCGAGACTTAAGGCGCTTGAATCCCAGACAGAAAAAGGCTAATTAGTCGCTCGCGTTATTCATGGGCCAAGGCCGATCGATGAAATTATTTTAGGTGAAAAAGAGTACGCTATGGCGAAGGTTGAAGAAGATATTTACGATATTGTTGCGGATAAGGCTGATGTAGATAGGGCTAGGCTCGTTCGCGACGCTCGGCTTGATGATCTTGAAATTGAGTCTTTGGACATAGTTGAAATAATTTTTGCGATTGAAGAAAAGTTCGAAATTCAAATTCCCTACAATGCTAATGATGCGGAGATGGAATTTGAAACGGTTGGCCAGGTGGTTGATGCAGTACAGAAAGTAATCGAAGAGCAAAGTTGATTTGGTTATACTTGGATGGCGTTTCTCGGCCCAAAACTTCTGGTTAAATAAATGATATGATCCTATAAGCGTCAGATTAGTTGTTAGTGCTGCTATTTTAGGAATCGCTGGTATGAATAGAGTGGTCATAACCGGATTGGGTGTCTTTTCCGGCGCCGGTAAATCCACGCAGGAATTCTGGCAAACAGTCAGCAATGGTCGTTGCGTGATAGGTCCTCTCGAAACAATTCCGACTGATGACTTGCAGATTAAGATCGGTGTTGAGATCAAGGATTTTGATCCAAAAGAGCATTTTCCAAAAAAACAGCTTGGCCTTCTGGACCGTTTCTCTCAGCTAGGGCTTATGGCTGCGCGTGAGGCAATTGCAGACTCCGGGCTTACTTTCGAAGGTGAAGATGGAGATAATACAGCCACTATAATTGGCTGTGGTGTTGGTGGCCAAGAGACAATAGACCAAGCGTACTATCACATATACAAGGAGGGTAGACGCGGTGTTCACCCGTTTACCATTCCTCGTCTTATGTTAAACGCTGCGTGCAGTCACATAACTATGGAGAATGGGATTACCGGGCCTGCATACGCTATAGCGAGCGCATGTTCTTCTGCAAATCACGCAATTGGACAGGCATTCCACATGGTCAGAAGTGGCTTGGTGGAACGCGCTGTAACCGGGGGAACGGAAGCTTGTATTGCGCTTGGAACCATGAGAGGTTGGGAGGCGATTAGGGTTATGACGCGGGATACGTGTAGGCCATTTTCGAAAACCCGGACCGGGATGACGTTGGGAGAAGGCGCGTCGATAATGACGCTTGAAACCCTTGATCATGCTAAGGCTAGGGGTGCTAATATTTATGCAGAAATCGTTGGCTTCGGAATGACCTCCGATGCTATGGATATCACAATGCCCAGTTTCGAAGGCGCGTCGAAGGCTATGAAGTTTGCGTTGAAGGACGGTGGACTTGATCCGACTGACATAGACTATGTAAATGCACACGGAACCGGCACAGCCGCAAATGACGTAACTGAGACAAAATCAATAAAACTGGCTCTTGGAGATGGTCATGCCCGCAAAGTTTCGATTTCCGCCAGTAAATCGATGTTTGGTCATGCGCTTGGGGCAGCCGGCGCAATGGAACTTGCGGTTACGACTTTGGCAATAAACAATGGAGTTGCTCCCCCTACAGCAAATTTTGAGGAGCCCGACCCGGCTTGCGACCTTGATTATATTCCAAATGAAGCACGTGATATGAAAATCAACGCAGCACTATCTAATTCGTTTGCATTCGGTGGATTAAATGCTGTTCTCGCAGTTAAAAAGTTTAACGGCTAATCACAAAATTCGCACGGTTTGATCTGGCATGGAGTTTTAAATGGCAAGCGGATTGCTGCTGAGCCGACGCCATTAGTTTTTTGTGGTTCGGTCTTTAATACTGCACGGGCCCGTAAAATAAAAAATGAAAATAATATAAATATTTTATAGGGTTTTATTAAGAAAAAAAATTAAAGCAGCATTAACACCGGGGAGGAGAACAATGGGAAAAGTTTTTGATCGCCGCGAAGAAGACATCGCTAATTTTGTTGGTTTAGAACACACGAATGTAAGGGTTCCAGATCAACGTTTAGCAACAATTTTTTACGTGGAGGGTCTGGGTTTCACGAGAGATCCATATATGATGCCGGGTGTTAAAAATATGTGGATGAACATTGGCAGAACCCAAATTCATTTGCCAACTGGTAAAGCTCAGGTAATACCCGGCTGCACAGGAATCGTTATCCCGGATATAAAGGCTCTGCAGTCACGGTTAAAAGCTGTAGAAAAGGAGCTCGAAGGAACCAAATATGAGTTTAAAATTGGGCGAAACCGAATTGATGTGACTTGTCCTTGGGGAAACAAATATAGCCTTTTTCCACCAAATAAAAATTTTGGCCGCATAACGCTCGGCATTAGATATGTAGAATTAAATTGCCGACCCGGCACCGTTGATGGCATAGCCAATTTTTATAATGTAGTAATGGGTGCAAATGCCGTTGTTCGTCGGGTAGGAGGTCTAGCGGCTCACGTACATGCGGGGCATCATCAATGGATAATTTTTCGCGAAACAAATGCTAAGATCCCTCCCTTCGATGGGCATCATATTCAAGTTTATCTGGCAAACTTTTCTGCGCCTTATGGAGCATTGAAGAAGGTCGATTTAATAAGCGAAGAAAGTAACCAATACCAATATCGGTTTAAATATATTGTAGATCTTAAAAACGGGAAAAAATTACACACTCTCGAACACGAAATACGTTCAATGACCCATCCGCTCTACAACCGACCAATGATTAATCGTAATCCTAACCAGCATAATAATAATTATGCAGCGGGATATTCGGATAGGGCATTCATGCTGGAGGGTGAAGAGCTGCGCTAATCTATGGAATCTTTCTTAGCAGTGGTGATTCAAGTCTGATTTCAATATAATACACGTTTTTGTTACGAAAAAAGTCTATGTTCAATTTTTTCTTGTCAATCAATCAGAGATTAAGCGGTTTTTTAACCGCTATATCATCCATGTTTCGTGCGGTCTGTTTCTGATAGCTCTAGAGAGGCCCACTTTGCTGCCTCGCGAACGATGTATGATGCATCGCTTAATCTTGGGATCACAGAGCTAAGCAACTCTCGATCACCGCTGTTTCCTATTGCAATCAATACATTACGAACGAATCTATCCCTTCCTATTCGTTTAATTGAGGTTTTGGAAAATAATTTCCTAAAGTCGTTATCACTTAGGCTTGCCAGCTTAGCAAGTTCTGGGCCCACAAGTTCTTCTCTGGGCAAAAAGGCGGGGTCTTTAGTCTTTCGTGCAAATTTATTCCAAGGGCAAACAGACAGACAATCGTCACAACCGTATATTCGATTGCCTATGGCCTTTCTAAATTCTTTTGGGATAGCGCCTTTATGCTCAATTGTAAGATAAGAAATGCAGCGGCGGGCGTCTAATTGGTGTGGCCCGGTAATGGCGCGTGTTGGGCAAATATCTATGCATTCATTACAACTGCCGCAGTGATTTTTCTCGGCTTGATCCGGTTCAATTTTCAAGGTTGTGTATA